>CAZRPQ010000024.1:0-13443 GCA_964601725.1 uncultured Salinivenus sp.
GCGCCTCGAAGTTGCCGAGATAGACACGGTCGGCCACGTCGTCGGTGAAGAAGGGGTCGGGGCTCGCGTCGCGGGCCTGCTCGAAGCCTTTCTCGACGACCGCATTCGGATTGTTCGCGTCGTCGGGGGCGATGTCGAGCAAATGCACCTCCAGCCCGGCGTTGGCGAGGTGGGCGGCAATCTGCGCCCCCATCGTCCCCGCCCCCAGGACCGCTGCGGTGCGGAAGGGGCGGTGCGTGGCCGGGGCTTCCAGATCAAGAGCGCGCGTGTCGAGGGCCTTGGTTTCCATGGCGTGGTCAGAGATGTGGGTGAACGATTGAGATGTCGAAATTAACGGCGTTAACCGTGCGAGACGGAACCGCTTCCAACCCTGAGTGGGCCTCTATGGTTTACGGGGATCGGGGACGTTACACCTCCACCAGCACCGCTCCCCGCTCCGTGCGCGAACTCGGAGGTTCGTCTTCGTAATAGAGGGCTTCAATCTCGTCGGCATAGGCCTCGTGGACCTGCGGCCGACGGACTTTCAGCGTGGGCGTCAGCAGTCCCGAGTCGACAGTAAGCTCGTCGGGAATCAGGGCGAAGCGCTTGACGGTGGACCAGGGATCCATGCCTTCGTTCGCCCCCTGCACGAGGGAACGGTACGTGTCTACAATGTCTGGTTCAGCGAGCAGATCGTCAATCGCCTGCTCCCGATCCAGATCCAGCTCATCCGCCTGCGCCCGTACCTGATCCTGGGCCGGAAACAGGAGCGCCGCGCAGAATTTGCGGTCGTTGCCCACAACGACGGCATTGTCCACGAGCGGGTCGGTGCCCATCTGGTTCTCGATGGGCTGCGGCATCACGTACTTGCCGGTCGAGAGCTTGAAGAGCGCCTTCTTCCGATCGGTGATCTTGAGGAAGCCTTCGTCGTCGAATTCCCCGATGTCTCCCGTGCGGAACCACCCGTCCTCCATCACGGCATCCGTTTTGTCGGGCGCCTTGTAGTAGCCCTGCATGACGTGGGGGCCACGCGTCAGAATTTCTCCGTCGTCGGCAATTCGGACCTCGACGTCCGGGAGGGGCTTGCCCACAGTGCCCGGCTTGTTGCGCCAGGGGCGCGTGTACGTAATTACCGGGCTCGTTTCAGTGAGGCCGTATCCCTGAAGCGCCGTAATGTCCGCCGCCGCAAGCACATTGGCGAGATCCGGCTGGAGGGCCGCCCCTCCCACGACGATGTACTTGACCCGCCCCCCGAGGGCGGCCCGCCACTCACGGAGGACGAGCCGGTCCGCCACCGCATGTTTGGCCTTGTACAGGGCCGAGCCGGGCTCCGTCACGTCGTAGTTCTGGGCCACCTCCAGCCCCCACTCTCCAATGGCCTTCTGGATCCCGTCCATCCCCATGATTTTCTTCTTGATCCCCGCATATACCTTTTCGAGCACGCGCGGCACTGAGGCAAAAACGGTCGGGCGCACCCTCGGAAGCGCGTCCACGAGATCATCTGGATGCACAAAGTAGATGCTGACGCCGCGATACATGTAGGCGTACTGCAGCATCCGGGCGAACACGTGGGTCAGCGGGAGAAAGGAAATCACGACCTCTCCCTCCGGCCCGGGCTCAAAGTCGTTGATCTCCCCGACCGACGTGATGGCGTTCGACGAGATGTTCTCGTGGGACAGCATCACGCCTTTGGGCCGCCCGGTCGTCCCACTCGTGTAGATAATCGTCGCGAGGTCGTCCGCGTCGATCTGGGCCCGGAGCTCGTCGATGGCCGCTGCCCGGTCCTCCACCGCCGTCCGGCCCAGCTCCTGCACGGCATCGAGCGTCTTCAGCTCCACCCGATCGGGGAGCTCAGGACTCTCTTCCTCGCCCTCCCCTGGATCGCAGAGCACCACCGTCTCAATGCGGGGCAGGTCGGGAAGCAGGTCTGCGGCCTGTGCAAGGCGCTTCGGGTTGGACACCACGAGCGCCTCGGCCTCGGCGTGGTCGGCCACGTACTGCATCTGCTCCGGCGCGCTCGACAGGTACAGGGGCACGTCGATCAGGCCCCCGATGAGACATCCCATGTCGACGACGCAGTAATGAACGTCGCTCGCCATCAAGAGCGCCACCTTGTCGCCCCGGTTCAGGCCGAGCTCCAGAAGCCCGAGGGCCGTCTCCTCCGCCCGCTTGCGGAAGCGGTCGAGCGACATCGGCACCCACCCGTCGTCGGTGGGCTGATTCAGGGCGCGGGGATTCTCGTACGCCTCGGTGGCGTCGTAGAGCAGCTCCGGAAGCGTCTTGCCGAGAACGCAGGAGCCCGCGTCCGGGGGAGCCGTGTGTACAGCGCTGGGTGCGGTGTCTGTATCTGCAGTGTCGGGCATGGGCCGCGGGGGTCCATCGGTGAAAGAGAACGGAATGGCCGATCCCAGAGGGCGTCCGAGCGGACCTCAAGGGGTCGATGGGGCCGACGCCCGCCGGAAGCCCCGGATGGCCTGGCGGATGGCCGTGTCGATGAACGTGTCCGGCTCGATCCGGACGTCCACCCGATCGGCAAGCAGCAGGGAAATGGTTCCGTGCAGGGACGCCCACACCGTACTGGCGGACACCTTGATGTCATCGACCTCGAAGATGCCTTCTTCGACCCCCTCCTCGAGAGCCCGAGCAAAGAAGTCGAGGTTCTCGCGGGCCTCTCGGTATTTCTCCGGGGGGTAGCGCTCCATTCGCTCCGGCCGAAGCTGAAACATGATCTCGTAGTACTCCGGATTCTCAAGTCCAAAATCGACGAAGCACCGACAGAGTGCTCGCAACCGCCCCACTGGGGCATCAGGATGTTGGGCTGCGGTCTCTTTCAACTGGTCCCGCAGCCCCATCATGCCCTCGTGGATGAGAGTGTGGAGCAGCGCATCCTTGCTGTCAAAGTACAGGTAGATGCTGGTTGCGCTGTAGCCAATCGCATTGGCGATTTTGCGCATCGACAGGTCTTGATACCCCTCCTGCACGAGCAGGTGACGCGCCGTGTCCAGAATGCGGCGGCGAAGATCTCCATTCTCAGATCCGTCTGACGTCGAACTCATGATAGACACCCCTCGAACATCGAAGCGCTAGACCACTGTAGAAACTATTGCAGAGACCATTCCCGGGTGCCCCCCCTGGAGTCCCTGTCACGGGAGGCGATGTATTAATGTATCACTCGGTCGACAGTTATCCAACCTGTCCGATCACGCAGGATCGCTCTTGCAAACAATTCCTGGACCCTTCGCCCGTATTCAAGCCTGGGAGCGACCATCTCACACGGATCGTGCCAGTGTTTTGTCAATGCAATCCATGGATGCACGGAGCCGCCTATCGCCTTCAGCTGAAGAGGCTCCCAAAACGCCTCAACCACCCCGGCCCCCACACGAGGTCGAGGCCAACGGACGGGGCGAGATCGACGTGATGCTCCTGCGGGACTCGGGGACACGCGAAACATCTAGTGCTGCAAATGAAAATACGGCGTGGTGGCCGTTCGCATTGTGGGGACCTCGTGCTCCGCCCCGCGGAGCCCTCTTGCAGCCTCAAAACAACCACTGGGGAGGGGTCCCTTCATTATCATATTGCGGTGTACTGGGGCGGAATGCAAGTTCCCAACGAGACCGATTGAGACTGCACCACGCCCCTCGCTCCCCCTTTCGGCCTCTCCTATTGCCCCGAGACGATCCAACGGTTTTTATGGACCGTGCCAGATCCTACTCAGGCCCTCGCCCTGAGAAGCGCATTGCCCTGTTCGCCGGAGCGTACAATCACATCGCCGACGGCGTCGCACTGACGCTCAACTACCTGGTCGATTATCTCGAACGCCGCGACATTCCCGCTCGTGTGTTCGCCCCAACGGTGGGCGACCCGGCCCTCGACCATGCCGGAACCCTCATCCCCGTTCCGTCCGTCCCGTTCCCGGGTCGCTCAGAGTATCGGTGCACCCTGGGCCTCACGCCATCGGTGCGCAAGAAACTGAAAGCGTTTGAGCCAACACTCATCCAGATTTCCACTCCCGACCTCCTTGGACTGCAGGCCCTGCGGTTCGGCCAATCCGCAGAGATTCCGGTTGCGGGGACGTACCACACGCACTTTGCGTCCTATTTGAAATACTATCACCTGGATCTGCTGGAGCCCGTGGTCTGGCGCTACCTCCGCCACTTCTACCAGCGGTGCGACCACGTCTACGTCCCGACGACAACCATGATGGACGTTCTTCGGAGCCACAGCATCGAGAGCGGCCTCCGGCTCTGGCAACGAGGCATCGACGTCGACCGGTTCAATCCCAGCTATCGATCTACGTCATGGCGGCAGGCGCACGAAATTGACGAGGAAGAGGTCGTCGTCACTTTTGTCAGTCGCCTCGTCTGGGAGAAAGGACTCGACACGTACGCCGACGTCATCAAATGCCTCGAGCGTCAGGACATTCCACACCAGAGTCTCATCGTGGGGGACGGCCCCGCCCGTGAGGACCTGGAGGCCCGTCTCCCAAACACGACGTTTACCGGCTTTCTGCGCGACGAGGCCCTGGCCCACGCCTACGCGTCGTCTGACGTATTCCTCTTCCCGAGCGACACGGAAACGTTTGGCAAGGTGACCCTTGAAGCCATGGCGTCGGGCCTCCCTACCGTCTGCGCCGACGCGGCGGGCAGTCGGGATCTCGTTGAGACGGAGGAAACGGGCTTCCTCTGCCCGCCGGAGAACACCGACGCATTCACCGAGCGTGTACGCCGCCTCGTCGTTAATTCGTCGCTTCGGCGAGAGATGGGACGGGCGGCGTACGAGCGGGCTCAGGACTTTGCTCGGGACCAGGTTCACGCCGAGCTCGTCCAGCACTACGATGAACTCCTGAATTCCGCGGACGTCCCGGGCACGGACGGGGTGCCCCACGAGTCGTCCGTCCGCTCCCGAAAAATGGAGAGCTAGGCAATTCAGAATCCCACCCTACAGGGCGTACGGATTCCAGTGGAAAATGTCGGCAGGGCTGGTAGGATCTCCCCCCTTTTCGGCAAGCTTGGGTCCCCGAGCGTTCCAGCGCGAAACGGTGGACATTCTGGGTTTACGGAAAAAATCGACCGACCTCTGCCTGCCGACTCCGGTGTGTTTTCGAGCCGACACGATCGGGCCAAACCGGTATCACATTTGCCAGGGTATCATCCGCCTGTCCCCCACCATGCCCCGAGTGTCCGACGCGCTTCCCGATTTTTTCGTGCTGGGGGTTGCCAAAGGAGGGACGACCTCTCTGCATCATTATCTTCGCCAACATCCCGCCCTCTTCCTTCCCTACGAAAAAGAGCTCCACTTTTTTGACGCCGACGCGGAGCAGTTTTCGTCCGGTCTCGACCAGTATCTTCGGTACTTTTCGGACGCCGGCTCCCGCCGTGCCGGAGACGCCACGCCGTCCTATTTCCGCAACGTAGACGTGGCCGGAGACCGCATGCAGCAGCTCTACGGCGATGCGTCTCCTCACTTCCTCCTGCTTCTCCGGGACCCGGTGGAGCGGGCGTACTCCCACTATCTCCACAACGTCTCCGAAGGACGAGAACCACTCTCCTTCAAGGAGGCCCTGGAGGCCGAGCAGGCCGACCCGGATCCGAAACGGCAGGCCTGGAAGGCCTACTTTACCGACGGCGTCTACGCCGACACCCTGGCGAAGTGGTTCGCCCTCTTTCCCCCGGAACGCTTTCTTGTTCTTCGTTCCGCCGAGCTTGCCCACACCCCGGAGGCCTCGCTACGGCGGATCTTTCAGTTTCTCGGGGTCGATCCGACTGTGGATGTGGACACCGACGTGCATCTCAACCGTACCGGGGAGCAGCAGAGTCGCGCCCTCGGGAGAATTCTCTCGTATCTCCCCTCCCGGCTCCGCTCCCTGACCCGCCGGTGGACCCCGGAACCGGTCCGGCTCCGGGTGGAGCAGTTCATCCGCCGGCGCAGCACCGGCGCTCCCTCTGACCGGCCCACCCTCGACCCTGATCTGGAACGCCGCCTCCGGACCCGCTACGCGCCTCACATTCGGCGCCTCTCGGACATGATTGACCGAGACCTCTCGGCCTGGCTGCCCTCCCCGGACAAACGACGCCCCTCTCATACCGATATGTGAGAACGTTCGTAAAGGGTCGTTGCCTACTGCGGCTCGGGTCTGCTCGAATGTGCAGGGACCGAGTATGGGAGTACATGTCCCGTGCACGGTTACCATCGGCACGGGACTTGCGCGCCCAGACGCCCACACGGAGCGGCGCTTCCTCTCAGGACTATTGCACAGCTTGGTAAAGGCCATCCTGCCTAGCGGGTGCACGCGGGGGCCAGGCAAAACGACAAAGAAGGACGGGCCGGACCTCTCCCTCGAGTCGGCTCCCCCCTTGGCTGCGAACAGTGAAGGAGGACGGCCCCTCCGTCCTGTTCTCACGACCCGGGACGGCGGTCTGCCCCCCACCCCGCCGAGAGCGCGCCTTTTCGTTCGTTGAGATCCGGCTCCTTCCTTCCTCTTCGACGCCGATGTCCTCTTCCCCCTCCCACCCCGATCCTTCGGAACGAGACTCCTCCAATCAGGAGCCCACTTCGGTCTCTTCGGGGCAAATCATCGGGTCCCTCCTCCTCAGCGTCCTCGTCCTGGGGATTATCGGCTACTTTACGTTCGACCCGGCAACATTTCGCGATACGTTGCGACATGCTCGGCCTCTCTTGCTGCTCGCCGCCGCAGCCATGGCGCTGTCCCGGATCGGGTTCGGCGGGGGGCGACTGAGCCACGTCTCGCAGGGACGCCTCGACCTCGCGAGTGGGACGCGGGGCCAGCTCGCCTGGTACTTTTTTGCGAACGTGACCCCGACTGTGGTGGGGGGCGGCCCTGTGGCGACCTTTTACGTGGCCCGGGACGCGGACCTCCCGGTCGGAGAATCAGCGGCGCTGATGCTTTTCTGCATGCTCCTCAACCAGCTGTGGTTTGTGGCAGCCATTCCTGTGTTGATCGGGGCCAGTTTCACTGTCGACCTGCTTCCCGAGGCGGCGGGGGTGTGGGGGATCTGGAGCCTGTTCCTCTGTTTTGGCATCCTCTTCCTCTGGGGCGGAGCCTTCGCCTACTTCACGCTCCTCCGCCCCCGCTCCCTGGTCGAACTGGCCGACTGGTGGCTTCAGTGGCCCGTCCTCCGTCGCTTCCGAGCCCGGGGGATGCGAGAGATGCGCTCGTACTTTCGCAGCGCAAAACGCCTCGGCACCCAATCCCTGTCGTTTTACGGCTGGGGCTTCCTCCTCACAGCGCTGATCTGGCTTTCCCGGTACGCAATCGTATTTTTCATCGTCCGAAGCATGCACGCGGCCGACCCGGTACTGCTTTTCCTTCGATCAGCCGCAACAATGCTGGTCGGGCTCATCATGCCGACCCCAGGCGGTTCCGGGGGACTCGAGGGGCTGTACGCCCTCTTCATCGGCCCCCTCATGCCCGAGACCTTGATGGCACCCACCCTCCTCGTCTGGCGCCTGCTGGATTTCTACGTGTTCATTGCACTCGGCGCGTACCTCTTCCTGCACCAGATTCAGACATCGCGTCCCGCGTAGAACCTTGGGGGCCAATCAGACCAGCGATCCCCGTGCTTCAACTGCCTGCGAAGCGTCACGGCGCAGATCTGCTGTTGAACCGGGAAAGGTCCTCCCCCGGCTCTAGCCGAAGTCGGGTCAAGACGGGCCCAGTCCCATTGAGCGAAGACGCCACGTGTCGGCAATGATTCCGCGGTAGTCCTGAACGAGGGCGCGGGTGCTGCGCATTCCGACCCCGGGGATCGCCACGGAGGTGGGATAGCCCAGCGTGGACAGGTGCGTCCCGAATGCCACACGCTGGAGAACCGCGGCGATGATCTCTGCCTCCACCTCCCGGGCGCGAGTCACGCTGCTCATGCTGCGGGTCGTGCCCCACGCCGGCCGCGGCTCGTTCGCCGCCAGGTGCGCCCCGAGATGGTGGCTGATTTCGTGGGCAAGGGTGTGCGTGTAGCGGGGCGGGGCCGTGGGGGCCTTGGGGGCACTTGCGTCTGTTCGTCCGAAAAGGTACGGAGCCGTCCTAGAGAGACTATTGGGCGCCCGGAACCGATCGGTGCTGAGGAATACGATCTCTCCGCCCAAGGGCGAATACACCCCATAGTGAACGCTGTCTTTACGAACCCTTATGGTATCGGGAAGCGGAATCATCTTCGCGTGAAGGCGTCGGAGAAGGGCCTCCTCCGCACTGGACAGCTGTCCTGCCTTCTCATGGACATACACCCCGGCCACCATGCGGACATTGGGAGACGGATCGTTTTGGGATGCGTGGTTCTGAGACGCGAGCGCGCTGGGCGCGAACACGGACGCGGAGAGCAACAGGCTTCCGAGGAGCCAGCAAATCGATTCAGTAGCACGGGGAAGAATCATGGCGGCGGATCACCTCGAGGGATCCATGCCAGCACCCACCCAGAGAGTTAGTCCATTCAGCGCGCGACCTTGTCTCCGCCGGGGGGCGCGAGGGTCCCTTCGATGAAGATCGAGAAGAATTCGGTGTAAGAGTGCTTCGTGTATGGTGCGCCTAAATCCCAAGATTCACGACAAACGCTAACATTACATGTCGGGCCTCAGGCATCGGGCGGGTGCACGTCTGAAAGAAAGGGTCCGCACAAAAATTCCCGGCCTCCCCCATTCCAAGGAGGCCCGTCGTCGAGACCAGACACATAGGCCCGTACCCACTGTGCCGGCATCTGGTATAAGAGGAACAGCAGTCCCTGAGGCGTTACACCCTTCTTCTGGCCTGCGCGTCCAGGTGACGTGCGAGAATCGTCCCTGAAGGAGACTCCCGGAGCAACGGGTGGACTTCCGAGCTCGCGGTTCGAAGAGGACGATGGATCACGGGCAGGAGCCGACATGGGAGGAGCAAAATTGCTGGGAAAGGACCGAGCCGCGGCGCAAAATGGCGCCTCGTAACGTGACGTTCCGCGGGGGGAAATGGCAAAACAAGGATCGATCCGGAAATAAAAGAACGATTTTGTTTTTCGTTAAGACTTGTAGAAGAAAGAGGGGGGAATTGCGGGGTCTGGCCCCCTCCAACCTGTTCTGGGCAGCCGCCCATCGCTTCGGGTGTCCATCCCGAAGGCCTTCGCGGATGCCCCAAAGGCCGTCGGTGTTGGCTGGTAGTCTGAGAACCTGTTTGGTGAGACATCTTCGGCCTGTGACCTCGTGGATCTCGTGCAAAACAGGTTCTGAAACTACTTCCGGTCCAAAACCACTTCCTCACTTCGTTCGGGGCGCTCCCTGCGGTCGGGACGCCCCCCCGAGAGTACTTCCTTCCTGCGGTGGGGGCCTGGGCATGATAACTTTCGGGACCGAACGACCATTTTCTGGAGGCCGGGGGAGTCGGTTGCCGGGGGATCCTCGATCTCCAACCGGGCGAGGCTCCCTCGCACAAATAACCTTACACTGCTGGGCCTTCCCTGAAACCAGCGGAGTGGGCCGTCCCGCCCCGCTCTGTAACGGACCACCCGTATCGGATCTGCGGTGATTGTTCGTTCCTCTCCGACGCCCCGAGAATCACGCGAAGATTGCGGCGCGGGATCCGGTGAGGAACTGTTGCCTTGCCATAGAATTCGCATGCGGGGTATGTTGAGTGTGCACCCGTGTGGTTACCTTCGTTCTGTTCGTAAGCCGTGTAGAACGATCCTCGATTGCCCGTGAGTATTCTCGCCGTGGGAACTGTCGCCTTTGACTCGATCGACACGCCGTTTGGATCCGTCGATCGCGTGCTGGGGGGCAGTGCCTCCTACCTGACGCTGGCCGCGCGCCCCTTCTGCGAGGACGTGCGCCTCGTGGGCGTCGTCGGCCACGACTTTCCTGATGAATACCGCCGAGTCCTCGCTGACGGCGGCGTCGACCTGGAAGGCCTGGAGGTGGATGAAGACGGGAAGACGTTCTTCTGGCACGGCGAGTATCATTACGACATGAACGAGCGGGACACGCTCGATACCCAGCTCAATGTCCTCTCCTCGTTCGATCCCGAGATTCCCGAGTCCTACCTCGACAGCAACATCGTGTGCCTCGGCAATCTGGAGCCCGGCATTCAGCGGGACGTGCTGGACCAGGTGACCGATCCGCAGTTTGTGGTGGCCGATACGATGAACTACTGGATCGAAAACACCCCGGACAGCCTCCGGACGACCCTCTCGCGGGTCGACTGTTTCGTCATCAACGACGCGGAGGCCCGCGAGCTGGCCGACGAGCCCAATCTCGTGCGGGCGGCGGGGCAGATTCGCGACATGGGCCCCGAGACGCTCATCATCAAGAAGGGCGAGCACGGGGCCTTGCTCTTTACCGACCACTCGGTCTTCAGCGCCCCCGCGTACCCGCTGGAGGACATCCAGGACCCCACCGGGGCCGGCGATGCGTTTGCGGGTGGACTCGCGGGGTACCTGCATCGGTCGGGGACCGTTGACCAGACTGCCCTGCGCCGCGCCGTCATCTACGGGAGCGTGATGGCGTCCTTCGTGGTACAGCGCTACGGCCCGGACCGCCTGCTCGACCTGGACCGAAACGCCATCAGCGAACGAGCCGAGTCCTTCCGGGAGCTGGCCGCCATCCCCAAGCTGGTGCCGCTCGAAAAACAACTGGCGTAGCGATCGATTTCCGGGGATGCCACGCGTTGCCGTTTGTGTTATCCCCTCTCCCCCCCTCCTCCCTATGCCCGAGCCTGAGCCCGACGTCAATTCGGACGTCTCGTCGGTCCCCGACCGTTCCACCACCGGAACCGTCCGTCTCGTCAATGCCGTCTTCTACGGCCACCACGGCGTCATGCAGGAGGAGCATCGCGTGGGGGGGCGGTACGAGGTCGACGTCAGTGTGGGGCTCGACTTCGAAGAGGCGGCCCTCCACGACGATCTGACGCGAACGGTCAATTACGAGAAGGTCTACGACTTCGTCCGGCGGCTGGTGACGGAGAACAACTTCTACCTGATCGAAAAGCTGGCGTATCGCATTGCCCAGAAGGTCCTCGACACGTACCCCGACGTGGAGGGCGTGGAGGTGACTGTGCGGAAGCCCAACCCGCCGGTTGGGGGTCCCTGCGACCGGGCGGAGGCCACCTACACGATCGACGATCCTGGCACGTAAGGGGGCGCTACGGAGACGGGCGCGGCCGCCGCCGATCAGCATCGAGGGCGGTCGGGAGACGCGCCGTTCCGTCGGTCGGCAGTAGCGTCGACGGCTCGATGGAGGGGTGCGGCCGGGCGGCGAAGGTCATCAGGAAGTCGTACAGCAGATTGTCCACCTCCGTGGTGTCCGCCAGGGTGTCCAGTACGCGCTGTACGGTCTCCTCGTCGGGGAGGGCCGAGCGGTAGTACTCGCGGTACACGAGGATGCGCTCCCGCTCGCGTTTGGCGTCGAGCTCACTGTGGAACTGTGTTCCGTACACCGGAGCGCCGTTCAGCCGGAAGGCCTGGTTCGGCTGGTCGTTGCGGGCGAGTTCTGTGGTCCCGGACGGGAGCTCCGCCACCCGATCGTGGTGCCCCATGTTGGCCCGAAACCGGTCCGGGAACCGGCAGAAGAGCGGGTCTTCGTCCCCGGCGTCCGACAGCTCCACCCAGCCGCAGCCCAGTTCCGAGCGGTCCGGGTCGTGGACCACGCGCCCCCCGAGCGCCCGGGCAATAATCTGGTGTCCCCAGCACGACCCGAGAACCGGGAGGCGCCGGTCGACGGCGCGCCGGACGAGGTCGTCGAGAGGCTCAGTCCAGGGATACGTCTGCGTCGCCGAGTACTTGCCGGCCCCCCCGATCATGAGGGCCTCTACCTCGTCGAGCTGCTCAGGAGAGGGCTCGTCGCCCCGAGCCACGTTGACGGTATGGAGCTGGTCGGGGCGGAGCCGGGCCCGTTCCAGAAAGCACGACCGTTCCTGCGTTTCCATCCGGGGAGCACTCCGGCACTGCACCAGGAGGGCGTGAATGGGGAGGGATGTCAAGGACGAAGCCACCATAACGAACCTGTGTCGACCACGTTGGGCGACTGTGCGTACTGAACTGTGCGTGTCAAATGTACAACGTACGGAGAAATCGCGACATTAACCACCCTACGTACACCAGGAATCGGGGGATGGTTGAGACTCGATGAATGAGCTACGCCGACGCGCCGGTCAGAAGATCGCCAAACTCTTGGCGGAGCGTCTGGTAGAGGCGTCGAAGGGGAAGACCGACCACGTTGTAGTAGTCGCCCTCGATGCGCTCGACGAAGAAGGGGGCCGTGTGATCCTGAATGCCATACGCCCCGGCCTTGTCCATCGGCGAGCCGGAGTCGACGTAGGCGCGGATCTCGGGGTCCGACATCGGTCCCAGCAGGACCGTGGTGTCCTCCACGGCCGCTGTCTCCCGGTCGGTCGCCCCCTGTGCGAGGGCGAGGCCAGTGTAGACCGTGTGCGACGTTTCGCTCAGCCGATGGAGCATCGCTCGCGCCTGGGGTGGCCCCTCGGGCTTGTTAAGGATGTCCCCATCGTGGACCACCACCGTATCGGCGGCGAGGACGAGCGCCGACGGATGCTCGGTCGCCACCGGCCGGGCCTTGCGCAGAGCGAGGGTCTGAACCGTCGTGGAGGGCGGCTCAGGCGTTTTCAGGGTTTCGTCCACGGGGCTGACCTGCCCCCGAAAGGGCACCTCGATGCGGTCGAGCAGGGCCCGGCGACGGGGGGACTGTGAGGCCAAAATGAGCGAAGTCGACAACTGCAGGAGCGGATTCATTCGTCGGGGGATACTGTCAGGGCAATCGAATGAACGTAAAATGTCGCACCGACAACCTCCGTCGAGTGTCCATCTGATACCGAATGCGAGCTTTCGATGTACACTTGCGCTCCCCCCGTCCACGTAGAGACAACCGGCCCGGTCGTCTCTACAGCCAGGGTTGCGTTCGATTCCACCGGATTCGCTGATCTCGACGACCATCGGGCACCTGCGCACTGATCCTGAGCAGATGGTATGACGATCGGAGAGGCCTCCCCGGAGGAATTCGGGGCATATCCGAGGCCGCACGGAGCGGGAGGCGGGGCCGCCTGTCCGAAGGCTTTGGGCCCTGGATGCGGACGATGTCAGATCGGCGAGGCCCAGATGCGATTGCCTGGCATTTCCGTTCCACATTGGCTAGGCTACGTGCACCGGTTCTTCATACCTTTCTCCCATGTCCGATTTTCGGGCAGATTCTACTCGAGAGGAGGAAGTGCCCCTGATTCTCACCGGTGGCGGTGTCCTCGTACTCCCTGACCTGTCTCCAGATTCGCCATGAACCGCCTTCTTCTTGTCGGCCTCCTTCTTGTCAGCCTCTCTCTCTGCCTCCTTCTTGGGAACGGTCCGGCCCGGGCCCAATCCGCCGACGCCCCAGCCGCCAACCAAGTCGGATTCGGCCGGACAGTGGCCGTTGGGGAACCCCACGTCTTTGTCGGGGCCCCGCAGGACATCAACACGCCGGGACGCGTCTACGTCTACGCCCGCG
>CAZRPQ010000025.1:0-13213 GCA_964601725.1 uncultured Salinivenus sp.
ACCGAAAAGGGATTGAGAAGGTTGGAGATTGCGGCTCCTACTTCCTATGCTTCCTCCGGTCCTTAGTCCACTCGCTCCCCCGTTCTTCACAATTCAACCCGATCGGAAACAGGACGATGAATCAGATTCCTGACGCCTCAGACCACGACCGTTCCTCAACCGAAACCAAGGCGGCCCAGCACTTGGTGAAGAAAATTGGGGCGCGCGAGGCGACGATTGGGGTGGTCGGGCTCGGGTACGTGGGGCTTCCGCTTGCCGTCGCGTACGCCGGGGCCGGCTTCGGCACGATTGGGGTCGATCTGGACGAGCAGCGTGTTCGCCGCCTCAATGCGGGCGAGAACGACATCGGCGACGTCGACGATGAGGAGATACGTCCTCTCATCGAGAGTGAACAGCTTCGGATTGGGGGATCGTTCGAGCAAATCTCGGACGTTGACGTCGTCTTCGTGTGCGTGCCCACGCCTGTGAATGACACGAAGGACCCAGACCTCACCTCCGTCAAGTCGGCAGTCGACTCGATAGCCAAGCGCCTGCGCCCGGGTCAGCTCGTCGTCCTGAAGAGCACGACGTACCCCGGGACGACCGAAGAGGTGGTGCTTCCTCGCCTCCGGGACGCGGGCGAGGACCGTGGTTTGGAGGTGGGCCGAGACTACTTTTTGGCGTACAGCCCAGAGCGCATCGATCCGGGCAATGAATCACACGAAACGGGAGACATTCCCGTGGTCACGGGCGCGATGACGGAGGCAGGGGCCAGCGTGGTCGAGGAGGCGGTGCATGCGATTGGGGCAGACGTGCACGTCGTTTCCAATCCGAAGGTGGCGGAGATGGAGAAGCTGCTGGAGAACATCTTCCGCTCCGTGAACATCGCACTGGTCAACGAACTCGCCCAGCTCTGCGATCGCATCGGAGAGGTGTCGATGTGGGAGGTCATCGACGCGGCATCGACGAAGCCGTTCGGGTTCATGCCCTTTTACCCGGGTCCGGGCCTCGGCGGGCACTGCATTCCGATCGATCCGCACTTCTTGTCCTGGATGGCGCGCAAGCACGACTTCGAGACGAGCTTTATTACGCTGGCCGCCCGGGTAAATGAGGGCATGCCGTACTACGCCGTGGAGGCTGTCGTAGAGGCCATTGCCCAGCAGCCGATACGACTTTCGGACGCGAAGGTCCTCATTCTCGGCGTGGCCTACAAGGGCAACGTGAGCGACACGCGCCACTCCCCCGCCGAGCGGGTGGTTCGGCTGCTCGCGAGAAAGGGAGTCGAGAACGTGCGCTACCATGACCCTCATGTTCCGTCCTACAGCGTGGAGGATCAGAACGGAATGGCAATCGACGTTCCCGCCACGGATCTTACGCCGGAGGCCCTCCAGCGCTGCGACGTGGCCGTCGTCGTCACGGACCACGATGCCTACGAGGCCCCGATGATCGCCCGCCACGCACCGCGCATCGTCGACACGCGAAATGCCCTTGACGACATCGAGGACCCGGACCTGCGAGAGAAGATTACGCTCCTGGGGGGCGGCAAGCCCCCGAACGGAGAGCAGCGGTGAGCCCACGGAGGGCCCGAAGCTTTTCCCCGACCGCCGCCCCTACACTGTGGTTCAGGACCAAGCGGTCAGGACGCACAACTCTGGCTACGTGAACTCGTGGTTGCGACCAAGAGGAACGCTGCGTTCCAGCTCGTCGTCGATGTCGTCCACAATCGCTTCGATCCGGCGACGGACCGAGGTGAGGGCTGGCTTGAGGGGATCGACGTCGGTCGTCTCCTCCTGGAGATCCGCCTCGATCGCTTCGGCCAGCTCCAGGAGATCATACAGGCGGGGGAGCTGTTCCTCGTGGCGTTCGAGCTGAACCTCGCGGAGAAACTGGATGATCGTATGGGCGAGGCGGAGGGACGCGTCGAAGAACTGGTCCCGCGTCAAGTCAAAGTCGCTCGCGGTCGCTTCCAGAAATGATTTCGTGTCCCGACTCACCACGTGGGTCTTGCGCGTGAGTTCGCCGGGCTGGTCATAGGCATTTTCGACAAACCAGCGCTGCGTCTCCTGGTCCTCGTCTTCGAGGAACGACACGGTGAGCTGGGCCGCCATTTCGGCCACCTCCTTCTGGGTAACGCCCCAGTACTCAGCCAACTGCTCTTTGGCCTGGAGGGCGTCCTCGCTCAGCTTGAACTTGGTGTGGACCGATCGCTTTCCCTGACCGGAAGGGGCCTTCTGTCCAAGGTTGCTTCGGTTCTTGACGAGCTCTTCCATAGGACTGAATCTCTCGCGACGGGAATGACAGCTACAGATCCAATGTAGCCTCCGCACTCGATATAGTCAATACGATAAATTAGTCTGATTGTTAGATTAGCATGAAGGAAATAGGGTGCCTGGTCCGATCGAGAGGGCACCGTTGCCGGGCCAGGTCGCGGGGCTGGAGGAGACGATTCTGTGGCCCGCACGCGAGAGAGGCGGACTACAATTCTTTCTCGAGCAGCCCCATAATCTCGTCGTAGCTCTCCTGGGCGGCCGTCTCGTCGCCCGATCGGATTGCGTCGGTGACACACGTCTCCAGGTGGTTCCGAGTGATGGCCCGCCCCACCGACTTGAGGGCTTGCTGCACCGAGTGAATCTGGTCGAGGATGTCCCCGCAGTAGCGGTCCTCGTCCACCATTCGCTTCAGGCCTCGAATCTGGCCTTCGATGCGGCTGAGGCGAGAGCTAATTTCTTCTCGGTCGGCGTCACTGACCGGCATGGGAATAAGCGCTGATGTGTGAGAACATTTAAGTGCCGTTTGCTGATCTGTTTGGGTCGTGCTCGTCCCCTCGCAAACCCCTCCGCCCGTTGCCGGGCGGCACAGATCAGTGTGTCCGGGGTTCAAAAAAGCAGACGAGGGGGAGATCATTCGAGATTAGGGATCCCGCCTACTCTCCGCTGTGAGGGGTTGTTTCTAGCCCGGATTTCCCAGGGAAGGAGTAGCGAGGCAACAGAGGCGGTTCAGCGTCTGTTTGGCGAAACGCCTTCGGGCTGTGACTTCACAAATCTCATGCAGAACAGGTTTGTTACTCGCCCGGCACCAACAACCGTCGGAGGACCGAGATGCCAGGGGCGAGACGTCGCGTTCCTGGCGTGGCTGATCTCGGGGAATTGGAGCATGAAAGCCTCCAAGACGCCGAGTCAGGTTCAGGGGGCCTTCCGGCGATCGTATCCTGGCCTTGATGATCTGATGTTGTCCTCATCGAAGGCAACGTTCCCGTGCGCTCATGCCCACCGTACAGCCCACACTCGCATTTGCCCGGGCGCTCCTGGCTGTGTCGTCGACCAGAAGCGGAAGAGCCTCCATCCCTCAAAGAAACATTTCACATACGATCGCCCGCTAGGGGCCTTTTTGTTCGTCGGAGTGCCCCTTTTATTCTATACTGTATACTGCTCTTCCACCGCTGAACGTGCCCTGACCTATGCCTGCGCCTCCCAAAATGCCTACGATCGCGCCCTCGATCATCGCGTCCGACCCGGGACGATATGCCGCCTGTGCCGACGAAGCCCTCGGGGCTGGTCCCACGTGGCTTCACGTCGACATTATGGACGGTCATTTCGTCCCCAACATCACCATTGGCCCCGACGTGGTCCGGGCTCTCCGGCCCGTGGCCGACGAGCACGACGCCCAGCTCGACGTGCACCTCATGATCGAGGATCCCCAGGACTATGTCGATGCCTTCGCCGACGCTGGGGCCGACAACCTCACCGTCCACGTGGAAGCGTGTCCCCATCTCCACCGGGTGGCCCAGCGCATCCGGGCCGCCGGGTGCAAGGTGGGAGTCGCCCTGAATCCTGCTACGCCTCTCGGGCACCTCGATGGCATTTTGCCGTTCGTCGATCTCGTCCTCGTCATGTCGGTCAACCCGGGATTTAGTGGGCAGAGCTACATCCCCGAGTCGACGGCAAAGATCCAGCGATTGCGCCGTCAGCTTAACGCCCTTGGCTCCAACGCCTCCCTGGAGGTGGACGGCGGCGTGGCTCCAGACAACGCAATGGAGCTCATACGGGCGGGGGCCGATGTACTAGTAGCCGGCAGTGCCGTGTTCGGTGGAGACCAGTCGGTGGCCCAGAACATCGAAGCTCTGCGAAACGCCCTGACGCTCAAGGTGTGATCGGGCCGACAGGGTCCCCAGCCATGATCGGCGTGGTCGTACAGGGGGAGCTCAATCACCGATTCCGGCAGGTGCCATGGAAAATCCCCGTTCAGACCTGAAGGACATGAGTGGCACCGTGTGCGTGGTAACCGGGGCCAACTCGGGAATCGGCAAGGCCACGGCCACAGAGCTGGCTCGTCTCGGCGCCCGCGTGGTCATGGTGTGTCGGGACGAGGGGCGCGGGCGGGACGCCCAGGCTGAGATTCGGGCCGCGGCGGAGACCGCTCGTCCCAGCCAGGCCGACACGGTCGACCTTCGGATTGCGGATCTGGCCGTGCAGGAAGAGGTGTACCGTCTCGGGGAAACGATCCGGGCCGAGTACGATCGACTCGACGTGCTCATCAACAATGCCGGGGTCTTTCTCGATACGCGAGAGGAAACAGTAGACGGCATCGAGGAGACCTTCGCCATCAACCACCTCGCGCCATTTCTGCTCACCCATCTCGTCCTGCCCCGAGTCCGAGAGACGGCCGGCCGGGCCGGGGAGGCCCGCATCATCACCGTGAGTTCGGAGGCCCACCGCGGCACCCGCATTGACTTCGACGACCTCAACGCCGAGGAAGGCTACAATCCTCTGCACGCCTACGCACAGTCGAAACTTGCCAACATCCTCTTCACCCACGAGCTGGCCCGTCGCCTGCAGGACGAGGGCGTGCTCGTGAACGCTGTGCACCCTGGGGTGGTAAATACCAACATCTGGCGCGGCTCCGGGTGGTTTTCCCGGCTCGGCCGGCTCTTTTCCTGGCTCTACAAGCGGCCTGAGGAGGGGGCACGGAGCGTGGTTTATCTCGCAGCTTCTCCTGAGGTAGAGGGCGTGACGGGGCAGTACTTTAAGGAGACCGAGATTGTGAATCCCTCCCCCGAGGCCTACGACGAGAAGGCCGAAGCACGCCTCTGGAAAGTCAGTCGGAAGATGACGGGCCTCGTTGAGGGGGGCGAGGATGAGCAGGGAGGATGAGTCGGGATCCCATCGGGGTAGCCTCCCGTCGAGCGCCCCTTCCCAAAGTGAAAGTGTCCCAACGGACGGCGGACCGGCAGGGAGGAGGCAAGATCCCTCAGGGGCGCATTCGGTCAGGTGCGCTCGTCGAGCAGCGCGTCGAGCCCCTCCTCCTGGGCCGTCTCCAATTGCTTCTTTTCGCGGCGCCAGAAGACAAGCAGGACGGCCCCCATTACGACTGCCAGAAAGGCGCTGCCGTACTGCATGACCTTGAAGGCACTGGCGGAGTAGGAATTCGAGTCGGGGTTGAACTGGGCGCAGGCCAGGAAGGCCTGGTCCACGACATTGCCCACCGTGCCGTCCGAGGCCTCGACGAGGGCGGTGCGCAGATCGCCGGGGGCGGGGTCGAGGGTGGTAAAGTAGCGGGTAATGGTGCCGGAGCCGCTCAGAAACACGATTGCCGTGGGGTGGGCAAACTGCTGCTCCTTGTCTTCGAGGGCTTTGTAGTGGAAGCCAATCGAGTCCGCCAGGGCCGTGATCGCCTCCTGCTCGCCGGTAAGAAAATGCCAGCCGTCGAGCGTGGCCTCGGGCCGGTCCAGCGAGGCGCTGTAGCGCTCCTGGGCCTTGCGCGCCATCTCGGGGCCCTCCTGCGGATTGATGTCGACGGTCAGCACCTCAAACTTGTCGCCGGCCGTCCACGACATCCCGCTTAGCGACTCGGCAAACTTCTGCAGTTGGATCCGGCACAGCTGCGGGCAGCGGTGGTAGTTCATGGTGAGCATCACCGGCGTCGACCCGTCGACGTACTGACCGAGCCGAACCCGCTCCCCCTGCTCATTCCGGAACGAAAGGGCTTTCGGAAGCGTCGTGCCGAGCCGCTGATCGACGCCCACGTTTTCGAGTTGCTGTGGCGTCCGATTGGCCCGTTGGGCGTGGGCCGCTGGGGCGAGGAGCCCGGGCCAAAGGAGAGCGAAGACCACGATCATCCCAAGCAGTCGAGGACGGCAGAGTCGACAGTCCGCCCCGAAAAGATGCACGGCACTCATAGAGACTCCGGGACTGGGACGAGAAATACTACGAAGTCATTGAACGCGGACCCGTCCCGGAAGTTTGGAGGAAAAGTTTGGAGAATGGTGCCGGACCGGGCCCGTTCCGCCCCGGCCATTGCCCCCGCCCATTGCTTCCGAACGAGAGAAGCCCCACCCGGACGAGCTCCGGATCTTCCGGGTTTGGCACAAGTTGGCACGGCAGGTCACTCACTCTCGCCTCAAGTCGCTTTTTTACATGACCATTCTCGTGACTGGCGGGGCCGGCTTTATCGGCTCCCACGTCGCCGACGCGCTTCTCGTAGACGGCCACGACGTCCACGTTCTGGACGACCTCTCCACGGGCCGTCGCTGGAAGGTGCCCGAGGCCGCCCCTCTCTTCGAACACGACATTCGCTCTGAAAGCGCCGCCGCCCTCTTTGCCGAGCACCAGTACGACTGTCTCGTCCACCACGCCGCGCAGATGGACGTGCGGAAATCGGTGGAGAACCCGAGCTTCGACGCCGACGTCAACATCCGGGGACTCATCAATCTGATGGAGGCGGGACTCGGCAACGGCCTGCAGAGGGTGGTCTTTGCATCCACCGGCGGGGCCATCTACGGCGAACCCGAATATGCGCCCCAAGACGAGGAGCATCCGCTGCAGCCTGTCTCGCCATACGGCGTCGCGAAACTGGCGGGGGAAAAGTACCTCTATTACTACCAGGCCCAGCACGACCTCGACGCGGTCTCGCTGCGCTACGCCAACGTCTACGGTCCCCGGCAAAATCCACACGGCGAGGCCGGCGTCGTGGCCATTTTCACCGGGGAAATGCTCGAGGGGGGGCAGCCGGTCATCAACGGTCCCGGCGAGCAGACCCGCGACTATGTGTACGTCGGCGATGTCGTGCGCGCCAACCTCATGGCGCTGGACCACGACGGAAGTGGCGTGTTCAACGTGGGCACCGGCCGGGAGACGAGCGTCAACGAACTGTTTCGAAAGCTCCGGGCGGAGACCGGCGCCAAGGTGGACGAAACTCACGGGCCGGCCAAGCCGGGAGAGCAGCAGCGCAGCGTGCTCGGCTACGAGAAGGCGGAGAGCGAACTCGGATGGGCCCCACAGGTCCCGATCGACGAGGGCCTGGCCCATACGGTGGACTGGTTCCGCACACAATACGAGTACGAAGCGGCTTGACGGACGGGGGGGCGAACGCACAGGTCGTGCGTGGAGAAGCGCGGACCGGGGAGACCGGACTCTGCGGACGAAAGGGAATACATCTGCCTCCGGCCTAGACGAGGGAGCTCCGGGGAGTTGCCCAGACCCGAGATAAACGCAAAAATCTTCTAGTACTTTCAAGAAGTCAGGAGAGAGGTCGGACAATTGGGGAGGAGATGAGATTGACCTCCGTGCTGACGGGTCTTATAATTTGACACGTTCGAGACTTCGTAAATGTCTTCTTGCCTGCCCCTCTCTGGGTCTCCCCGCAGTTCACCCGACTAGCGCATGCCAACGCCCACCTCCAACCTCCAGACCGTAATCGATCGTCTTCCCTTTTCGGTCGACGACACCGGTGCCGCGAACGACGCCTTTCGGCGGTGGATGGAGGGGGACGATCCGGACGCCAAGCGCACCACCGACCTGTGGACGTACTGCTACGTCAGCCGGTACTTTCTGTCCAAGTCGACGAAAGGCACGTTCAAAAACACCTCCGACGTCGACGAGCTTATCACGCGGGCCTACCGCAAAGTTCAGGACAACCGAGACGGGGTCCGGAATCCGGACCGCTACGCCAACTGGGTGAGCGTGATCTGCAAAAACACGCTCCTCAATTACACCCGTCGCGATCAATTCACCGAGTCGATCGAGCAGGAAGAAGGACCCACGCTTACGTCCGACGAGGAGCACCTCGTTGCGGACGTAGGATTCGTGCGCGAAGCGTTCGACGAAGCCATTGAACGCCTTCCGAGATACCTGCAGGAACCGGCTCGCCTCTACTTCCTCGAAGGCCAAGAGTTTGAGGAGATCAGTAAGGTCATAGACAAGCCTGTGGCGACCGTGCGGACGTACAAGCACAAGGCCGTGAAGAAACTCCGTACCGACGACCGACTTCGGGAGTACGTGGAGCAGCCAGACTTTTGAGAGCGTTATTTTAATTTTTGGTTCAGAACGTTATGGACTCCGCTTCGATGTGTCTTTTAAACACTCCATACTTGCCGTATTCTCTTTCTTCCTAGCTTCTCAGGGACATTGCCCTGCGGACGTATTGGTGATCAATCAAGACCATGACTCTTATCGGCTCTGTGGAACCCGTTCTGGGTTCCTCCTGGAGAAACTGACGCGGATGCCATCGAATCTTCCCGCACATAGTCGCATCGTTTGCCGTTCATGAACGACATCGAAGAGCAAATCCTCTCCTATCCTCATCTCTCCGTAGAGGAGCAGCGCGAAATCGAAGCGTACGTCGAGTCAAATCCGGAGTGGGCGTCTCTCCTCCGAGATGTCCGCTCCATGGAGCACCTTTCCGCGAACGCGCAGGCAGATCTCCCCTCTGACGCTCTTCTCGCCACGTACGTTGTGGTGAAGACCCTTCATCCGGAAGAGGCGCCCGCCCGACTGCAGGCCGCCTTCTCGACGTTCGAAGCCCGCCTCGAGGACGACGAGTCGCTCCAGCGCGAGGTGGACGCGGCGCGTCGTCGGCTGAAGGAAGCGGAGGCGGCCGTCGATCCGGTGTCGCACTTCGAGGCACTCACGGAGCACGAGCTCGAGACAGACGCGACGCCGGAGCGCACCGAGGAGCCTGAGCCGGCGTCCGCCGCGACCCAGGAGACGACCCCATCGTTGCTAGAGGTCTTCCTGAATCTCCCGCGGCTCGCGCGGCGGGGAGCGGTGGTGGCCGTCGTCCTGGTGGGCGCGTACGGGGCACTGTACGGCGTGAGTCAGGCCACGCAGTCGACCCTCGACCGTCTCGCCGCTGTAAAGGTCAGCGATCAGGTCGTTGAAAGCTACTCCGACGCCAATATGCGGAGTGCCGGGCCCGAGCCCGATACACCGTCGGTCGACGATCGATATTTGGAAGCACTTTCAGCCCTTCGGGATGCTCGCGTCTCCACGCTGGGGCTCTTCCCGCGCTACGACTCCGAAAAGCTCACCCAGGCCGAGCAGCGCCTCGATCAGGTGGTAGAGCAGGTAGAGCCGGGGTCGTTCCTTGCCCTGGAAGCGCGCTTCTATCTGGGCAAGATTGCTCTCGCCCAGGAAGAGGTCAGGGCTGCCCGACGGCACTTCAAGACCGTTGTGAAAGGAGAGGGGCGGCGGGCGGACCAGGCGTACGAGGTTCTGAAAACCCTTCAGCAGGAATACGGCAGGGGACGTGAGTAGGGGGGCGCCAGTTCGTCCGCTCTGCACAGAGGACGTATGGGCGCATGTGCGTGTGGGCTCTGGTGGGAGCTTTTCTTCACTTCAGCCCTCCTCGCCCACTCTCCCTTTCTCCCATGCCCAGCTACGGCTCGGGAATCATGCGTAGGTGTTGAGCATCACCGGCATGATGAGCATGAGGATGTCCTCCTCCGGCGCCTCCTCGGACGGGGCTCGCGGCAGGACAATGCCGGCGCGGTTGGGCGAGCTGAGTTCGAACACGACCTCGTCGCACTCGACGTTGCTGAGCACCTCGGTGAGGTACTCGGAGTTGAAGCCGATCTCCATCTCCTCGCTGTCGTAGTCGCAACGGATGGTCTCCTCGGCCTCGCTGGAGCGTTCCACGTCTTCCGCCGAGATGGTTACGGTGTCGGCCGTGATGTCGAGACGAATCTGATTCGTCATGCTGGAGGAGTAGAGCCCGACGCGCTTGACGGCGTTGAGCATGTCCTCCCGGCTCACTACGAGGTTGCGGTCGTTCCCGTCCGGAATGACGGATTGGTAGTTCGGGTATGTCTCGTCAATCAGGCGGGCAAGCACGCGGGAGTCTTCAAATTCGAAGCTCACGTGGCTCTCGTCCACCCGGACGGTACAGATCTCATCGTCCTCGACAATCCGGCCCGCGAGCTTTGTGGCCTTCTCCGGGACAATGAAGTCGACGGAGGTGTTGGCTTGGAGCTCCGGAAGGGTGAGTTTCACGAGCCGATGCCCGTCCGTCGCGACCACGGAGGTCTCGTCCTCGCTGACCTGGAAGTACACCCCCATCATGGCGGGGCGCAAAGCGTCCTGGCTCACGGCGAAGGCCGTTTTGTCGATCGTCCGCCCCAGCAGTCCGCCTTCGACGTTGATCTCGTGCTGCTCCTCCAGGGCCGGCAGCTCGGGATAGTCCGATCCATCGTGGCCCACCATCTTGTAGTGGCCTTGGTCGGTCTCCATCCGGATCTCGAAATCGCTGTCTGCCGAAAACACGATGGGCAGGTCCGGCAGCGCGCGCAGCGTGTCGATGAGGCGCTGGGCCGGCACCGCGATGGGGGTGCTCTCCGGCGTGCCGTTCGTTTCGAACTGAACGGGCACCGTCTGAATGATCGAGATTTCGAGGTCGGTGGCGCTCAGGCGCAACGTATCCCCGTCCCGCTCGAAGAGAATGCACTCCAGGATGGGCATTGTGCTCTTCGACGGAACGGCACCCTTGACGGTATTGAGCGCCTCGAGAAGGTCGGCGCTTGAGGCGGTGAATTTCATGGGCATAGGCGCGTTGCGGAAAGAACGAGTCGAAACTGAGTGTGCTCTGTACTAAAATAAACGGACACACAGGTCCATACGCAACCCATACGGCAGGCCCCGGCGGAAGATTCCAGCCCGTCCGCGTCGTTCCCGGAGCCTATTGGCCGTAGCGCTCAATTTTTTGGCCGATCTCCTTCACCGTCTCCCGAACCTGATCGTCGGTGTCCATCTGCTCTTCCACCCTGTTGTTGGCGTGAATCACGGTGGAATGGTCGCGCCCTCCGAAGTGGAGTCCGATCGTCTTCAGGGAATGCTGCGTGTGCTTCTTGGAGAAGTACATCGCAATCTGCCGGGCGCGCACGATCTTGCGTTTTCGCGTTTTCCCTCGCACCTCGTTCTCGGGGACGTCCAGGTGCTCGCACACGATGCGCTGAATGTCCTCGATCGTGAGGGTGGCCTCCTGTTCCTGAATGAGGTCGCGCAGGACCTCTTTGGCGAGGTCGAGATTGATGTCGAGCTGGTGGAGGGTGGCGTGGGCGAGAAGCCGAATGAGCGCGCCCTCGAGCTCTCGGATGTTGCGTTCGATGCTGCGGGCGATAAACTCGATCACCTCGTCGTCGAGCTCCATGCCCTCGTCCTCGGCCTTGCGCCGAAGGATCGCGATGCGGGTTTCCAGCCCAGGCGGTTTCAGGTCGGCGGAGAGGCCCCACTGGAAGCGGGAGAGCAGGCGCTCTTCGAGGCCGTCGATCTGCCGGGGCGGCTGGTCCGCCGACAGCACAATCTGCTTGCCTGCCTGACGCAGCGCGTTGAAGATGTGGAAGAACTCCTCCTGGGTCTTCTCCTTCCCGCTGAAGAACTGCACGTCATCGACGATGAGCACGTCGACCTGCCGATAAAATCTCGAAAACTCGCTGATCCGGTTTCGCTGGATCGACTGTACGAACTCAGTGGTGAATCGCTCGCTGGACACGTAGAGGACCGTTCGGGAGGTCCAGTGGGTCGTCACGTGGTTGCCGATGGCCTGAATGAGGTGGGTCTTCCCGAGTCCCACGCCCCCATAGACGAGGAACGGATTAAAGCTCGTCCCGTCCGGCTCGGTCGCAATGGACCGAGCTGCGCTGCGGGCCAGGCGGTTGCAGTCCCCTTTGATGAAGCGATCGAAGGTGTAGCCCTCGTTGAGCTGGCTGTCGACCTCCGCGTCCTTGAGGCCCGGAATGGCGAAGGGATTCTGCACCGGCGGCTCGTCGGGCGTCTCCTCCGCCGCGGGCTCGGGCGGATCTCCCCCCGGAAGAGGTTCTTCTCGGGAAGGCGGGTCCTCCGGCGGGGAAGCGCCAGAGTCTGGAGTCGATGACGAAGGCGGAGGCGAGTCGGGGGACCGATCAGCGGGAGGGTCGGAACGGTCGCGGGACGACGACGCGCCCTCGTCGGGCTCGTCGGACGGGCGGGCAGGAAGCTGCATCGAGGCTCCCTGGTCCGGATCCTCCGGATTGTCCTGCTCGATGACCACGTCGTAGAACAACCGCCCATGGGGCCCAAGCACCCGCGTGACGGTCTTCCGGAGCAGAGAGAAATAGTGTTCTTCGAGCCACTCGTAGTAAAACCGACTCGGGAGCTGAATGGTCAGCTTGCGCAGGTCGTCCTCCTCCTCAAGCGACTGGGCCTCGAGGGGCTCAAACCAGGTCTTGAAGCTCTGCGCGCTGACGTTGTCCCGGACGATCTCGAGACACTCGTTCCAGGCGTGTTCGGCGGACGGATCCGTCATCAAACCAGGGCCGGTCTCGCGAGTGGGTAAGTCTCGCCGGGTGAACGAGAAACGAAAGAAGGGAAACGGTCCCGTGCGGCACCCGAGCGCACGGATGCTGGGGCTCGGGCGAAGACGCAGCCGGCACCGGCGGACGGGACCTTCTCAGGGAGTACAGGCCTGTCTTCGAGCCTGCCGTTTTCAAGACTTGGGCCTCAGGGACAGGACGCGGGCGGTCGCTCAGCGGTCCAGAAGACTTCGGGGTCCGATGACGCTTGAGTTTGACGCTTGAGTTCGGAGGCAGAATGGAGACTCTCCCGTCGCAGCTCCACCAAGGCCCGTGCGGCCCAAGCAATTTTCGGGACTACGAACGATAATCATTGCCTTCGGCAACGTCAACAGTAGAAGGGCAGGATCTCCACGGCTCCCTCTGTTCGCATTCAGCGCCGCGTCAGCGAGGTGACGCGCGCAGGCCTCCACGAACCCCGGCTCGCTGGCGGGCAAGCGTGCGGTCCGCCCTGTCGGACCGACAGACGGCCTCCAGCGGGCAGAGAATATTCAACGTGAGATTCTCCGGGAGGAGTTGCCGTCATCCCCCGTTCCGTCGTAGGTTACGAGGCACGCTGCATGGTCGCCCCGCGGCGGCCGCCAGCGCGTCCACTTTTCCCAAGCAGATACACGACGGTTTGATGAGCGATCCAGG
>CAZRPQ010000026.1:0-13054 GCA_964601725.1 uncultured Salinivenus sp.
CGGGCGCCTCGCCAATAATCACGAGGTCGGCCTCCGGGTCGCCGACGCCGAAGACGGGATTCTCGCGGTCCTCGTCGATGGGCACGAGCACATTGTCGGCGAGGTACTGCTCCACCTCCTCCAGCGTCTCGGCATCTTTGTAGGGCGCATCGTCGGGGACGAGGGATTCGACCCGCTTCCAGGGCGGGAGGGACGGGTCTTCAGCGGGATTGACCTGGTTGCCAAAGAGGTCTCGGTTGGGCATAGGATCGTCGGGGGCAGAGTCGTCGGTGGTAGTGGTGGACGAATTGTCGGCACCGGAGGGAGGGACCGCCGGCTCCTCGGAAGCAGCGGAGGACGAGGAGGAATCGGCAGTGTCGGGGGCCGGGGCCGAAGACTGATCGGTGTCGGAGGTCGGCGAAGAAGATTCGTCTGTCGGGGTCGCCGGGGAGAGGGGGAGAAGATCTCCGCGGAGGGTGCGCTCGTGTTCGATGACGGTTCGCAGCTCGTGGAGGAGGGTTTTCATCGCGCGGGGAAGGAATCGGGGGTAATGGGGAAGAGGGAGGAAGAATACGCTCGCTGGACCGAGGGCAAGGAGACAAACCGTAGCGACGCGCTGCTGCGCGTCGGCCGTCGAGGAATGCTCAAGAGCTCTGTTCCTGATGGGCGGCCAGGATGCGGTCGAGGAGGGCCTCCGCCACGTCGGCCTTGGGCATAAGCGGCAGTTCCTCGGTCGCACCGTCGCACCGGAGGAGCGTCACCCGGTTCGTAGGGCCAAATCCAGCGCCCTCTTCCGTCGGATTGTTTACGGCAATCCAGTCGAGGTTCTTTTCCTCCAGCTTCCGACGGGCGTTCTCAAGCGCGTCGTCCGTCTCCAGTGCAAAGCCGACGAGCACCTGTCCGGGCCGCTTGTGCGCACCGAGTGTCTTCAGGATATCGGGCGTCCGGCGGAGGTGCAAGACGAGATCCTCGTCTGTGTCTTCCTTCTTACGCTTCGTCGACGATGGATCGGCGGGCGTATAGTCGGCCACAGCGGCCGCCATAAACACGTAGTCGGCAGTGTCGCGCCGGGCCTGCACGGCCTCGTTCATCTCCTCGGCCGTCTGTACCTGAGCCACCTCGGCGTCCGACGGGGGATCGAGCGTGGTGGGGCCGGTGACCAGCGTCACCGATGCGCCTCGCTGCGCCGCTGCCTCGGCCAGCGCGTAGCCCATCGTCCCCGTCGAGGGGTTCGTGAGGACGCGGACCGGATCGAGGGGCTCCTGGGTGGGCCCGGCGGTGACGAGCACCTCGGCCCCGGCAAGGGAGGAGGTGCCGGACCGGTCCGTGTTGGGCCGGCGCTCGGCGTCTACCATCTCGGCCCCACGCTCGAGAATGCCCTTCGGCTCCGGCATCCGTCCCTTCCCCACGAGCCCGCTCGCGAGCTCGCCGTGCTCGGCGGGCATGACCTCGTAGCCGATCTCGCGGAGCCGCTCCAGGTTGTCCTGGGTGGTGGCGTGCCGGTACATGTCCCGGTCCATGGCCGGGCACACCAGCAGCGGACAGCGGGCCGAGAGGGCCGTGGCCGTCAGCATCGAGTCGCAGAAGCCGTGGGCCAGCTTCGCAATCGTCTGCGCGGTGGCGGGGGCGACGACGAAGAGATCCGCCCACTGCCCCAGGCTCACGTGCTTCGTCCATGACCCCTCCTCATTCTCTGGAAAGATCTCCGTGAGCACCTCTCCCTCCGAGAGCGTCCCGAGCGTGAGGGGCGTGACGAAGCGTTCGGCGTCGGGGGTCATGAGCACCTGCACCTCGGCCCCGGCCTTCTTCAGAAGCCGCACGAGCACCGCGGCCTTGTACGCCGCGATGCTGCCCGTGACGCCAAGGATGACGTGTCGCCCGGACAGGTCGGGAGAGGAGGCACTCATGGAAGTGAACGCTCAGGACAGCAGGCGACGAACCAAAAAATCCGGTCGGCGACTCCGACCGTTCTGCAAGACGGGCAGGACGGAGCGGCAACGTCGCCAGCCGGATTTGGGCAACTCCCAAGAGACTTCTCTTGGCCGGGCCGAACGCGGAAAACACCCGCGTTGCAGCCGGCAGAGGGAGGGCTACTCGTCGGGCTTTCGGTAGTAAATCTTGTCCTCGAGGAATTCGTCGATGGCGATCTCGGTCGGCTCCGGTTTCTTCTCGAACTCAAGGGACACCTTCGCCTGCTCCTCCTGCATGCGCGCGTCCTCCATCTCCGGGCCAAAGCCTTCGAAGTACGAGAGCTTGTCGTCGAGATCCGAGCGCATGTCGGACGCCACCTGCCGGGACCGCTTCGACAGGATGGCCACCGTCTCGTAGAGGTTGCCCGTTCGGTTGGCC
The DNA here is from genome assembly GCA_964601725.1 of uncultured Salinivenus sp. Lineage (GTDB taxonomy): Bacteria > Bacteroidota > Rhodothermia > Rhodothermales > Salinibacteraceae > Salinibacter. The sequence continues at coordinate 2,329 of CAZRPQ010000026.1, forward strand.
AGTTCGTCAATGTCGAGGGTTTCGATTGCCATAGTAGACAGGGAAAACTGATTTGGTAAAAGGCGTTTGGAGTCCTCTCTGCGTGTGCCCGCCTCTTTTGCGTTTGATGCGTGAAGCGTGAGGAGATCCGTCGACTCCCCTTCACGTTTCATGCATCCGGAGAACGCTGGTATGAGCAACATGCAAAGACCAAGTTCATCACAACGCCAGAAACCGACGAATTCGGGTCAAAGTTTCCTCGACGGCGGCGTCCAGGTCGTCATTCACGACGACCGCATCGCAGGCGTCGGCCGTCGCCAGCTCCTGTTCGGCCCGATCGATGCGATTCTGCAGCGACTCCAGATTTTCAGTGCCGCGCCCTTCCAGCCGACGCTTCAACTCGTCGACCGACGGGGGAGCGATGAACAGCACCAGCGCGTCGTCGCCGAAGGTGCGTTTTACGTTCAGGGCCCCGTTCACGTCGATGTCAAGCAGGACGGGGGTCTCTTCGGCCCGGTCTTCGACCTCCGAGCGGAGCGTGCCGTAGAATTGGTCGGGGTACACCTCCTCGTATTCGAGCAGATCTCCGGCCTCGATCCGATCCCGGAATTCTTCCGGCGAGAGGAAGTGGTAGTCCTCGCCGTCCGTCTCGTCGGGGCGGGGCGAGCGCGTGGTGGCCGACACGGAAAACTGCATCGCCGGCATGGCCTCCAGCACGCGGTGTGCGATGGTGGTCTTGCCGGCGCCGCTCGGGGCCGTGAGGACGATGACGTTGCGGTCGGGCATGGTGCGTTAAGCGTTGAGTGTTCAGGGTTGAGGGTTGGGGGACGAAATGGACGTTCAAAACGCTCAACGCCCAACCCTCAACGCTCAACGGATTATTCCACGTTGCGGATCTGCTCCTTGATCTTCTCGATCTCCTCCTTCATCTCCACCGCCCGCCGGGAAATCGTTTCGTCGTCGGCCTTGGCCCCGATGGTGTTGGCCTCGCGGTGGATCTCCTGTGTAATGAACTTGAGCTTGCGGCCCGACGGCTCGTCGGCGTCGAGGGCCTCCCGAAACATTTTTAGGTGCGAGTGGAGACGGACACATTCCTCGGTCACGTCGAGCTTGTCGGCCAGAAGGGCGATTTCGGTTTCGAGGCGATCGGGGTCGAGATGTTCGTCGTCCAGGAGGTCCCGGAGGCGCTCCCGGAGCTGCTCCTGCCGCTCCTCCACGCGGGTGGGCGCCCGTTCCTCGATGGCGTCGAGATGTTCGTCGATGGTCCGGGTTCGGTGCTCCAAATCCTCCCGGAGGGCCTCTCCCTCTTCCCCCCGCATCTCCTGAAGGTCCTCGATCGCGACGTCGAGGGCCTCGGTGACCACCGGCCAGGCGCGCTGAATCTTGGCGGCCTGCCGTTCTTCCTCGCCCGCGAAGATGTCCTCAAACTCCAGCAGGTGGTCGAGCCGGATCGGCTCCTCGATCTGCGCGGCCGCGGAGAGTTGTTCCAGGCGCCGCTTGTGATGAATGGCCATGTCGGCGTCCACGTCAACGGGAAGGTCGTCGGACCCCTTCAGTTCAGCCGACACGTTGACGTCGAACTGGCCCCGCTCGAAGGCCTCCTGTATTCGCTGTCGCACGTCCGATTCGGCCTCGGGGAGGGGATCGGGGAGGTGGACAAAAATATCGAGATGACGCTTGTTCGTCGACTGGATCTCGACGGTCGCCGTGGCGTCTTCGGTGCTGGCGTGCCCGCGCCCGAAGCCCGTCATGCTGCGAATCATGGGAGGAAAGCGTACATGTTGAGCGTTAAGCGTTGGGCGTTAAGCGTTCTGCGTTCGACAAGCCCGTCACAACGCTTAACGCGATGTGACTTGGGCAAAATCAGAAAAGCCGAGTCCGGCGGCGACTCGGCCCTTCAGGAGGCGGAATGCAGCAACACAGACGGCGGAGGGGGAGGGATTCGAACCCTCGGTACCGTAAAACGGCACACTCGCTTTCCAGGCGAGCACCTTCGACCACTCGGTCACCCCTCCGGAATGTGGAACTGGAAGTGGGGAGTCGGGAAATGTGGAGGTCGGAGGCAGGGCATTCCACGCTCCACATTTCGAATTCCGAACTCGTTATACTTCCATAATCTGCTCCTTCTTCTGCTCCAGGAGCGTGTCGACCTGTTCGGTGTGCCCGTCGGTGATTTCCTGCAGGTCTTCCTCGGCCCCGTAGTACACGTCCTCCGAAAAGTTTTCCTCCTCCACGACGCGCTCGATCTCGTTCTTGGCGTCGCGACGGGTGTTCCGGATGGAAATCTTGGCTTCCTCGGCCCGCTCGCGGCTCGTCTCCACGAGTTCCTTGCGCCGCTCCTCGGAGAGGGGGGGGATGGGAATCCGGATTTTCTCGCCGTCATTGTTCGGATTGAGGCCCAGGTCGGCCTTCATGATCCCCCGTTCGATGTCCTCCATCGCGTTCCGGTCGAACGGCTGAACCACGAGGAGGTCGGGCTGGGGGGCACTCACGCTGGCCACCTGCTCCAGCGGCGTCTGGGAGCCGTAGTAGTCGACCGTCACGTTTTCGAGCATCGCCGGCGACGCGCGACCGGCCCGGAGGGTGCGGAGCTGCGACCGCAGGTACGAAACCGACTCTTCCATCTCCTCGTCGGCGTAATCCAGGATGTCCTGAATCGGATCGTCGGGCATGGGAGAGCGTGCGGTGGGTGAATGGGAGCGCGAAGGAGCAGTCGGGCGACCCCGTCGGTCAGGCCGGGACGCGTTCGACGGAGGCCTTCGCTTCGTCCCAATGCACACGGGTGCCCACGGTTTCTCCGCCGAGCAGTCGTCGCAGATTCCCCGACGCGGCCATGTTGAACACGACGATGGGCATCTTCGATTCCTGGCACAGCGTGAGGGCCGTCATGTCCATCACGCGGAGGTCGCGCTCGATGACTTCCTGACCGTAAATCTGCTCGAACCGCTCGGCGGACGCGTCCTCTTCGGGATCGGCCGTGAAGACGCCGTCCACTCGCGTTCCTTTCAGGATGACGTCGGCGTCAATTTCGAGCCCCCGAAGGGCCGCAGCGGTATCGGTGGTGAAGTAGGGATTGCCGGTGCCCGCACCAAAAATGACGACGCGTCCCTTTTCGAGATGCCGGATGGCGCGGCGGCGGATGAAGGGCTCCGCGATCTCTTCCATCTTGATACTTGACTGCAGGCGCGTCACGAGGTCGACCTGTTCGAAGGCGTCCTGCAGGGCCATTCCGTTGATCATCGTGGCCAGCATGCCCATGTAATCAGCGTGGGCGCGCGTCATGCCCTGCATGGCGTTCTCCACACCCCGAAAAATATTGCCGCCTCCGATGACGACGGCCACCTCGGCCCCGGCCTCGACGGCAGACTTGACCTCTTCTGCGTAATTCCGGAGGACGGACTCGTCGATGCCGAAGTCGCGGCTCTCCCCCAGCATCGCCTCGCCACTGAGTTTCAGCAGCACGCGCTGGTATTCAAGGGACGAGGCCGAACCGTTGTCGAGGGAAGCGCTCATGAAGGCTAAACGGTCTGTTGCACTGCCAGAGTTTAATTGCACCCCGTCTACTGCCAGAGACGTGATTCGTATGCGTGACTCGTGAGGGGGCTTCCTCTCACGGGTCACTCCTACCGATCTTGCGGGAGGGCATCAAGTTATGGGCAGAATTGGGGCTGGCGCGGGGGTTGAGGTCGGAGATCCCAGCGTACGTGAGGCCGGATGACACCGCCTGCACCACGGCGCCCCCGGCCCTACCATCACTCAACAAGCCGCGCTTCAACCCTCACGCTCGTTAATCTCCGAGGGCGTAGCGGGTGAACCGCTTCACCGAGAGGCCGGCCTCGTCGAGCATCTCTTTGACCGAAACCGAGGAATCCTTGACGAAGGCCTGCTCCATCAGTACGTGGTCTTCGAAGAAGCGCTCGAGCTTGCCCTCTACGATGTTGTCGATGACGTGCTCGGGCTTGCCCTCGTTGACGGCTGCTTCTCGGGCCACTTCCCGCTCTTCTTCCTTCACCTCATCGGGCACCTCGCCCCGCGTGACGGCGATCGGCTCAAGGGCCGCCACCTGCATGGCCACGTCGCGTCCGGCCTCTTCCACGTTCCCGTCGCCCCGAACCTCCACGAGGACGCCGAGCTTGGAGCCCGGGTGGACGTACGAGATGATCTGACCGCCGTCGCTTTCGAGAACGTCGAAGCGGCGGATCGTGAGCTTCTCGCCGATGCGACCGGTAAGGGCCACCAGTTCGTCCTCGATCGTCACGTCGTCCTCGTAGGGGAGCGCCTCGAGCTCATCCAGATCGCTGGGCTTTTCGTCGAGCACGCGCTCGGCCACCCTCCCTGCGAACGACTGGAAGTCGTCGTTGCGGGCGACGAAGTCGGTTTCGCAGTTGATCTCCACGATGGCGCCGGCGCGCCCGTCATCGGAGACGGCCGTCACGACGAGGCCTTCGTCGGCCTCCACGGCGGCCCGGTCGGAGGCGACTTCCTGTCCCTTCTTCCGGAGGATGCTGACGGCCTCATCAAAGTCGCCGTCGGCCTCCTTCAGGGCCTCCTTGCAGTCCATCATGCCGACGCCGGTGGCGTCGCGCAGCTCTTTTACCTGTTTGGCGGATACACTCATGTCGTCGGGTCGAGGGAGTCGGGATATGGTTCAGCAAAGTCCGTGCGGGACGACGCGCTAGCCCTGAGCGGCTTTTTTCTTGGCTTCCTTCTCCATCTTGCGCTCCTGCAATCCCTCCTTAATGGCGTCCGTGATCGTGGAGGTCACAAGCTCAATCGAGCTCAGCGCGTCGTCGTTGACCGGAATGGGATAGTCGATGTTCTTCGGATTTCCGTTGGTATCGACCATGGCAATGATCGGAATTCCGAGGTTTTGCGCCTCGCTCACTGCAATGTCTTCCCGCTGCACGTCGACGATGTAGATGGCGCCGGGCAGGTTCGCCATGTCCCGGATGCCGCCGAGCGTCTCCTCGAGCTTCTCGTGCTCGCGCAGCCGCATCAGCTTCTCCTTCTTCTTCAGCTTGTCGAGGGTGCCGTCCCGATCCATGCGCTCGATTTCTTCCATGCGGCGGATGGACTTCCGAATCGTTTGGAAGTTGGTCATGGTGCCGCCGAGCCAGCGGTCCACCATGTGGGGCACGCCACACTCCTCGGCGTGCTCGCGGAGGATGTCCTGGGCCTGCGTCTTCGTTCCCGCGAACAGAATTTTCTTACCGCGCTTGGCAAAGCGCCGGGCGGCGTCGGCAGCCTCGTCGAGGAGGACCTGCGTCTGCATCAGGTCGATGATGTGGATGTTGTTCCGCTCCATGAAGATGTATTTCTCCATGCGCGGATTCCACCGGCTCGTGAGGTGGCCGAAGTGCGCCCCCGCCTTCAGAAGCGCCTCGATGGTCACGCGGTGGGACGTCTCTTCTTCCTCCTCGACCTCTTCCATCTCGTCCTCGCGAGCGGTGTCCTCGGGGCCGTGGGGCTCGGCGTCCGGGGCCGTTTCTTCGGGGGGGTCTTCCGGAGCCGTAGACTCCTCAGACGTGGCCTCGTCGTCGGCGCCACTGGATTCGGCGTCGGCTTCGGGGGGCGAGTCGGACGACTCGTCTGCGGACTCGGGGGGAGGTGCGTCGTCGGAGGTCGCTTCGGGAGGTGCCTCAGCGGGTTCTTCTTCCCGAACGTCGGGGTTCTGCGTAGTTGTCTCGTCAGCCATAGTATTCCTGAATGAGTGGAAGATTGGGTTTGAGCTACTACGACCGTCGCCTGCGCAGCGAAACCGCGGCTTGAGTGGAGGGCGTGGGGACATGGGAGCATGGGAGCATAAAATCTTCTGCTCTCCACCCCCAAGCACCTGCGCTCTCAACCCAGAGCCCGGTCAACCCACCGTCGCATCGGGCCGTATGATTGATTGAGTGTGGAATGAGGAGTTCGGAATGTGGAATAAAACATTCCACGCTCCGAATTCCTCATTCCCAATTCGTCTAGCGTTTGCTGTACTGGCTCTTCTTGCGGGCGCCGGGCTGACCGTACTTCTTGCGCTCCTTCATGCGGTCGTCGCGCGTCAGGTAGCCGGCGTCGCGGAGCGGGCCTCGCAGTTCCTCGTCGTACTCGACGAGGGCTCGGGCGATGCCGAGCCGAATGGCTTCGGCCTGTCCGGTAAGGCCGCCGCCGGAGGCGTTTACCTTCACGTTAAACTGACCGATCGTGTCGGTCACGTCGAACGGCTGGTCGAGCGTCCGGCGGCGCCACGCAATCGGAAAGTAGTCTTCGGCGTCGCGCTCGTTGATGACGAAGCTGGAGCCATCGCCCGGACGCAGGTACACGCGGGCCGTGGAGGTTTTGCGGCGCCCAATGGCCTGGTACTGAGTCATCTTGGGCATATGGTAGAGGTCGGGATTTCGGAAAAAGGACGTTGACGATCGAGGGCGGGACTGTCGGCCGTCTGGAGGCGTTACGCGTTCTCGAGCGGTTCGGGCTGCTGGGCCTCGTGCGGGTGGTCCGGACCGGCGTAGACCCGAAGCTTCTTGAACATGTCCCGTGCGAGAGAGCCGCTGGGGAGCATTCCCTGTACGGCTTGCTCAATAATGTACTCGGGCTTTTCTTCACGCACCTTCTCAGGACTTTCGTGCCGATCTCCGCCCGGGTAGCCGCTGTACTCGTGGTACGTCTTCTGCTGTTCCTTCTTGCCCGTAAACCGGGCCTTCTCAGCGTTCACCACGATCACGTGATCGCCCGTGTCCACGTGCCGCGTGTAGATGGGCTTGTGCTTGCCGCGAAGAATGTGAGCGATCCGGGAGGCGAGGCGGCCCACGACCTGATTCGTGGCATCCACGACGTACCAGTCGCGATCCACCTCACCGGGCTTGGCGTTGTAGGTCTTGAAGCTTTGCGTGTCCATCGGGGGAAATCCGTCGCTTTACACAGGACCGGGAGAACGTGGGAGGGGCGAGCGCACAGGAAATCTCGGGTCCTGGTCGGCCTGAGACCCTGAAGGTCCCAGCAGGAATCGGTGTTTCCCAGGCTTCGGGGAACGCCTGGGCGCCGCCCGAAATGCAGAGAAGAAAGCGGCGATAGAGGCGCCAGTCCTCTCTACGTCCTCGCGTCTAGAGATTTATTTCAGTCACTGTGGCACGTGTGAGGGAAGGCCAGGTTTTCGTGCCCGAGGGGATTCCTTCAATCTTGACGCAGGTTCGGGAGGCGGCAGTCGCGTGTTCAACCCTGTCTGGGCCGAGATCGACTCATCTGTTCGGGGTCCGATGAGGGGGAGGATGGCAGCGGGGCTGAACGGGGAACAGTCGTCCAGCGGAGAGACGGGGGAACCCTGCTGTCGTCCCCCACATTCCAGATAACCTCTATCAAGCAAATTTGACGGTCCTCTTTCCCTCCCGGCGTCATGTTGACGATCGACATTACCTCCCTTTCGACGGGAATCCACCACCTGGAGTTGGAGCCCTCCGCCGACCAGGCCAACCTGGACCCGTCCACGTTTGAGGACATTCAGGTCGATGTCGAACTGCAGTACCACCGCGACCGAATTCTCGTGAAGCTGCACGCGACGGCCACGGCCGAGCTGACGTGCGACCGCACCCTCCAGCCCTACGAGCAGGACATTGAGGGCGAGTACAACGTGCTCTTCGGTCCTCCCTCCATGGTGGGGCAGGAAGGAGAAGAGTTCGAAGAGGTGCGTCCCCTCGACCCGTCCGATCGGGAGATTGACATCACGGACGTGGTTCGCGACACGCTCCTGCTGTCAATTCCGCAGCGTCGCATTGCCCCCGACGCCGAGGACGAAGCCATCACCCGAGAGTTTGGGGCCACCGAGGAGGAGACCGACGAGGAAGCCATCGATCCACGGTGGAGCGACCTGAAAGAGCTCAAGAACGAAGAGTAGGGACCCGATCTCGGGTCGAACTCGTCTCCGGGGTGTAAATTCTGAGCGAAATGAAGTCGGGTTTCTGAACACCGGGCATCTTACGGGAGCCGCTTCCGTCGAATTCTTGGTATCTGTCTCGCTGCGATCGAAACGTACGACCCGTTCATTTTACCGAAAGACTGAGCCATGGCTGTCCCGAAACGACGACATTCGAAGTCCCGCACCCAGAAGCGCCGTTCGACGTACTACAACGAGCTGGAACCGCCCCAGCTTATGGAGTGCAACAACTGTGGGAATCCGAAGGTCATGCACCGGGTGTGCAAGCGCTGTGGGCACTACCGCGGCCGGAAAGTGATGGAGCCCTCCGAGGAGATGATGGCATAGACGGCCTGTTCTCCTTCTCAACTCGCTCCTGCGGTGGATCGGCGTGACGCTCCCGCTCCGGATCTCTTCTGGCGCTGAAATCGCCAGACCGGACTGGGAGCATTTTTTTCTCGGGTCTTCGTTCCGTGAGTGGGAGCGGGCTCGGCGATTGTGGCTGCGTACGCCTATGTTTTCCCCGGATCGCCGTCGCGTTTTCCGGGCCGACCCTGTCCTCGGCCATCCGAGATTCTCGGCCCCCCGGAGCGGCAGCGTCCAAAGCTTTTCCCGGCACACACGCTCTGGCAGATACCCCGACGGTTCGTATGGCTGCATCGCGTATCGCAGTGGATGCAATGGGGGGCGACGAGGCCCCTGAGGCAGTCGTGGAGGGAGCCGTTCAGGCACTCCATCACGCCGACGAGAAAATGGCTATCCTCCTCGTGGGCCCCGAGGCCCAGCTTCACGACGTGCTCGACGCACATCCGGAGACGCCAACGGAGGCGATTCGCATCATTGACGCCCCCGAGGTAATTGGCATGGGGGAAGCCCCCTCGACTGCCGTCAAGCAGAAGACGAGTTCGTCCATTCACCGCGGCCTTGCTGCCCACCACGACGGACAGGCCGACGCCTTCGTGAGTGCCGGCAACACGGGGGCCATCATGGCGGCGTCCATGTTCATTCTGCAGCGCATTCCCGGTGTGGAACGGCCGTCGATCACCGGGTTCTTTCCCACCCTGAAGGGGTCGTCCGTCGTCCTCGACATCGGGAGCAACGTGGACTGCAAACCAGCCCATCTCCTTCAGTTTGCCCGGATGGGGACGGTCTATGCCCGCCAGATTCTCAAGAACGAGACCCCGTCGGTCGGTCTGCTCAATATTGGGGAGGAGCCGGGCAAGGGCAACGAGCAGGTGAAGGAGGCCTACAAGCTGCTCCGGGACGCCGAGGACCTAAATTTTGCCGGAAACGTGGAGGGGAGCGAGCTTCTCTTCTACGCCTCCGACATCATCATCTGCGATGGGTTCGTGGGCAACGCCCTCCTGAAATTCGGCGAGAGCATGACGACGGTGCTTTCGGAGATGACCCAGCAGGAGATGGATCGTCAGGGCCTCGAACCGGACGAGCAGGAGCTCGTGGAGGGGGTGCTCGGCGAAGTGCGGAAGGGGTTCGATCCGGAATCGCAGGGAGGGGCTCCGCTCCTGGGCGTCAATGGAAACGTGCTCGTCGGGCATGGCCGCTCCACCTCCGACATCATCGCTCAAATGATTCATTCTGCCAGGACGCTCGCCTCGGAGGACATTGCCCACGCTCTGGAGGAGGCCTTCAGCGCCCACCTTGCGTAGCACGCCGGGCGTCTCCTCGTACTCCTCGCACTGTCCGCTATCCTTATGTCTTCCGTTTCCTCTCCGTCTTCTCGTCAGGCCGCCATCACCGCCGTCGGCCACTATCTCCCCGAGAACCGACTCACGAACAGCGATTTGGAGGGAATGGTGGAGACGAACGACGAATGGATCCGCACCCGGACGGGCATCCAGGAGCGTCGCATTCTGGGGGACGACGGCAAGGCGACCGCCTACATGGCCACCGAGGCCGCCCAGGAGGCCCTCGACGAGCGCGGCATTGGCCCGGACGAGGTAGACCTCATTGTCGTGGCCACGGTGACGCCCGACATGCTCTTCCCGGCGACGGCGTGCCTGGTACAGGACAATCTCGGGGCGTCCAATGCGTGGGGGTTTGACCTCTCGGCGGCCTGCAGCGGCTTTATCTACGCCCTCACGACGGGCGCGCAGTTCATCGAGACCGGCCAGGCGGAGACGGTCCTCGTCGTTGGGGCCGACAAGATGAGCTCGATCGTCGATTACACGGACCGCACCACCTGCATCCTGTTCGGGGACGCGGCGGGGGCCGTGGTACTGGAGGCCGACGAGGAAGCCGGGCTTCACGATGCCGTGCATCACGTGGACGGGGAGCACCGCGATCTGCTGTGCATGAAAGGCGGTGGCAGCCTCAACCCGCCTACCCACGAGACCATCGACAATCACATGCACTACCTCCATCAGGACGGGCGACAGGTCTTCAAGTTTGCCGTCACCCGCATGGCGGACGTGTGCGAGGAGGTCCTGGACCGCAATGGCCTCGACGCGGAGGACGTGGATTACCTCGTGCCGCACCAGGCCAATCAGCGCATCATCGACGCAACGGCCAAGCGCATAGGGCTCTCCTCCGATCAGGTAATGCTCAACATCGATCGCTACGGCAACACCACGGCCGCGACGATTCCGCTCTGCCTCTATGACTGGGAGGAGGACCTGAAACGGGGGGACGAACTCATCGTCACGGCCTTCGGCGGCGGCTTTACCTGGGGCGCGGGGCATCTCACCTGGGCGTACAATGGCGGTGCGTAGTGCGTTAAGCGTTTTGCATCAAGCGTTTTGCGTATTCGCATCGCGTTTCTGAGCCCCGAGGATCAGAGGAGCGTCCACCCGACCCTCAACGCTGAACCCTCAACGCTGAACCCCCAACGCTGAACCC
>CAZRPQ010000027.1:0-12974 GCA_964601725.1 uncultured Salinivenus sp.
GCCGATTCAGGGGCATTTTCTATTTCAGGACTGCGACGACCGAATTGCACTGGGACACACGGCAAAGAAAAAATGGGGCAGTGTGGCCAGTCGCTGGGCAGCGCCAGCAGGAGTCGGCCAGCACGTTGTTCTCCGAACGTCTCCATCATCGCCAGACCGAACGTCTCGGCGGCGAGATGGCCGTATGTCTCCGTGACGGTGCTGTCGGAGGGGCCGAGGATCGCTTGAAGGTGCTGCACCGGAACTCCGCGCGGCGACCCAGTGCCGTCGAGATACCGTAGGGGAAGCGCGGACGAGTTGGTCTCGCCTGTGCGGCCCGGACCAGGCGAAGGCGGTTCTGGAGGGGGTTGTGGGCACCGCTCAGTCTCCGAGGACCGAGTCGAGAAGTGCCCGCGTTTCCTCGTTGTAAACGCCGCTGTTCTCGACCTCATCGTTCGTCGACTGAAGAAGAACGACGCCCCTCTCGGTTTTCTCTCCATAGATTCCGTCGACCGGGCCTGCGTTGAAGCCAGCCTGGTTGAGCAGGCTCTGAAGTTGTCGGACCTCTGGTCCGTGCTGCCCCCGCTCCAAGGGAGCCGCTGGAACCTTCGGTTCGGTCTTTCGAAGGCGCCGAAATCCGAGCACCCGCTCAGTGTCGTACGTGGTCATGTCAACCCGATCATCCTGATTCCCCCCTACACAATAGACCTCGGTCCTGTCTTTCGAGTGCCCCACGTAGACCCCAACGTGGCCTTTCCAGGAGGACGGGCTCTCTCTCCAAAAAACCACCACGTCCCCCGGTACAGGGCTCTCGACCGGCCGGCCGACGTTGAGCCACGATCGAGCATTGCTTCGTCCGGTGGTTTCATAACCGGCCTCCTCGGCAACCCAGTTCATGAATATGCTGCACCAGGGAGTCTCGTCAGCCGTTGTATCGGGCACTTCTGTTTCCTCCGCATAGGAGAGAATCCGCTGATTGTCTGGGGCTCCAGATTTCTCAGCAACCCCATGCTCACCAAGTGCAACGTCCAGCAAATCTTCCATCGTTCTTTTCTATCGGTTCTAGAATCTGGCGAAAAGTGTCGTCATGCCCGGAGATCATACTCCTCTAATCCACTGGTCATACGATCCATGATTCGGTCTACAACATCCCCTTTTTTCCAACTTGCGGCCATTTTGGCCGCAAAATTGGGAATGTACTGACTCAGAAGATTCTCCAACACTAGTTTGGTCCGGTTCTCGAACGCCGACCGCAACTCCTTGAGCTTCTGGTCCCCCATCCGCAGCGTGTGCCATTTGAGGGGAAATTCCTCCGACTTCGCGGAGCCGATCAGCGGAATAATTGGCATCATCTCGTCGTTCAGGTCAGCGAACCGGTTTCGCTCATCGGAAATGAAATCCAACTCCCCCGAGGTGTACTTGCACAAGTCGCTCTCCCCCCAATTCTGTTTCGATTCTCCAAAGTAATCTTCTATATAAGTATCTATTCTATTTGGCACTTCAAAGTACTTTTCGAGGTACTTCTGGATTTCAGACTCATTATAATCAAGCTTTTCGGGTGAGAAAGAAAACCGGTCCAGTTCTCTTGAATCGTAGTGACTGAAGACCGGGTTGTCTGTGCACTCTTCTTTCGGAATGTAAAAGTGCTTCCGCAGGAACTGCTGGCAGTTTCGCCGCCCCAGCTGAAAGTCGTGAACCCGGAATTGCCGCTTCAGAAAGCCCCCGAACCCTCGCACCATCTCCGAGGCAATCGGATGCGCCACCTTTTCGTCGTTCTCATCTCGCCGTGTGGGCACAATCATGTAGCGGCTATAGACCGTCTCTGAGCGAGCAAGCATCAGTTCATCCGGCTTAAACCGCGCCTCCGATAGAAGACTGCCGAAGAGGCCCCCGAGAACGGAGAGCACATCCTGACCCTGTTCCTCGGCCTGATCGGGGGGCTCCCTCGACGGCAGTGGATCGACCATGAGCACCGAGCGGGTGGCGGCAGCGGCGGAGCGGGGGTTGGCTTCCTCCTCCCCGGCCAGCCGTCGACGGGCCAGTTCGAAGGGCTCGTTGTTCATCGCTCCCCCATCCACTGCCAGAAAGCGGTACTCCTTGTCGTCGCGCACGCCCTCAGGCCAGGACGGTTGAATCGGGACTCGCTTCGAGCATTGCCCAGGATCTTCCTCGTCGGGCCGCAGGGGGACATCCCATTCGCGACGATTGTAGTCGGCCCGGGCCCGGGTCAATCCTCGGGGAGCCAGCACGCCCGGAAAGGCTCCGGTGGCGAGAGCGTACTGCCGGAGCGCGTCCCACTGGGGGGAGGTCGGCGTGCCGGGATCCAGCCACGACCCAGAATCGCCCTCAGGCTCGCTCTGGCTGACGACGAATTCCTTGTAATCGGTGTGTCGCGTCGTTCGGTGGGGCACGTCGGCGTTGCCCTCGAAGGTGATGTCGTAGGGAACGCCTTTCAGGTTCGTCAGGACCAGAAGCAGATGCATGGGGTCCGCCACGTATTCCCTCTCTGTCTCGTTCGGCGTGGGATCCAGGGCCGTCTCGGCGATCTCGTTCAGGATCGAGGAGTCGAGCAGAGACGTGAGGGGCCCGTCCCCGGACTGGTCCTCCGCTTCGAGCAGGGGACGGATGTCGATTTTGTCCACCCAGGCCGAGTAGAGATTGTTGGACTGCACCACGTCGTCACTGGGCTCGGTTCCGGGCAGGGACGTGACGGGGGCGTGCTCGCCACCGAAGGCCCCCACCCCAATCGCCCCCGTCATCCCGCCGGCCGAACTGCCAGCCATCACCTTGAGGCGGACGTCGTGATCGGGCACCTCCTCGGGCCGTTCCTTCTTGGCCGCGTACCACTCCTCAAGCGCCTGGATGAGAAAATCGAGCACCCCTGCGGAGTACGCCCCGGCGGACACCGCCCCCGCCATGGCCAGTCCGATTTCATAGGCGGTCTTGTCTTCTTCCTCACTCATGGTGTGGGTCTGGAAGTGGATTCGATTCGTGGTGTTGTATCCGCGCTCAATTGAGGTAGAATTTGGGGTATAGTAGACACATCAGGGGTCGAAAATCTAACGTCTGTGTCCTCTACCGCAGGATGATCGTATGTGAAATGCCGGGTCGAGCAATGGAGGCTTATCAGCCTCCGATCGTAGGACAGATGCCGGGAACGCACAGGCGTACGGGGAAAAAGAATCCGAATCCTTCTTCTCCCTTTCGCAAAAGCTGCAGCGGAGTGTGCCTGCCGGACCGGAAGCGCGGGCACACCGGGGGGCGCGGGCCCGTGCCGCCGGTCCCGACTACTGTAAGATCGGTTCTGTCGGTACACGAAGAGGGCCCGAATGCCCAAGTCCCATCAGTGATCACGGGGAGCAGGTCTTCGGCTCTTATGGGAGCCTGCTTTTAAGATTTTATTAAAAAACAGGCATTGACGTTATGATTTCGCGCCACAATGTGTTTTTAAGCATGAAGATCTCTTTAGCAAATGGATTCGATTCTGACGCGAGTGTAGCAACTGAGTACTCTCGATGGCTGTAGACAACTCGCTAAACAGGTTCTTGCGGGGGGCCTCCTCCCACATCATGCTTTGACGTCGTTCAAATGGACGACCCTCTTCAGAAATGGTCTGGACGAGTGCTCTCCCAGGTGTCCTTATCGCTGTCTCCCTCATCTCGGCTCGTGCGCCTGCGGCCCCCAGAATGGGCGTTCTCATTCGCCTGCCTGAGTGCAGGCAAAGGGGCCGCTCTCGGCGACGGGAGTTTCTCATCAATCGTTAATTCGGTGCAAGACCCCCTAATAAACCCATGACAGAACCCAGCAAGGAAGACAACGAAGAACACCGAGTATTCATCGTCAACGAACCAAAAAACACTCCCTTCGTGGCCCCGAAGACCTTGGCAGTCGAACGCGGGGATCAGGTGCTCTTTGTGGTCGCCGGGGAGAAGGAGGAGTTCATGGTTTGTCCGGAGACAAACGTGTTTCGATCAATCAACGCCGGAGAAGAAATCCATGCAGGACCTGGGAGTCCCCCCAAAGCTACGGTGCGCCCAGACGTTGAGCCGAACAGTGTTCACCGCTACGAGGTGTACCCCAAGTCGAGTGGGAGTATCGACCCCATACTGGTCGTTCATTCATGACGGGGAAAGGAAATGCGGAAGCGAGAGGTCCAGCATAACCGTCGCATGAACGAAGAACAGGGGTCGGTGGCGCTCCAGTCTCGACCGATCACTCGAAAAGGGGACCGGCCCGAAGGCCAGTCCCCTTCAAGAGTCCCTTCAATGGACAGGTCAGGAGTCTCTTGCCCAGAAAGGGTTCCCCCGCGGTACGCTGCCGGTTCTACTCTTTGTCCCCGTAGAAATCGAGCAGGACAGTAGTGGCCGCACGGCGGACCCGATTCGAGGACTCCTCCTGTGCAATTCGATAGAGCTTCTCCATCGCCTCGCGATAGCGAGGCTCCTGGGAGTGCTCGGTCCCAATGGACGCAAGCGCCTTCATGGCCATCAGACGGGACACTTCGCTGGCGCTGTGCTCGGCCACCTCCAGAAGTTCGGGGAGGGTTGCGGTGAGATCGACTTCTCCCTCGCCGAAGGTTGCCACTTCGATCAAATCCCGCATCGCCGCCCGCTCGGCCTCGGAATCAGCCTCGCGGAGCACATCGGCGGCGTGCTCGCCGAAGTGGGCCCGCCAGGGAGCGCTCGTAATGTTAAAGGTATTGCCGGTTGGCGTCGGGGCGTTCTCCACGACGACCTTCGGCATGTTCGGCTTCACCTCGGTCTGGGCCCGGGCCGTCTCGGGAGGGCCGAGGACGAGCCCCACGAGGGTGCACACCAGAAGCGGGAGGATGGGGGCAACCAGACGAGCAGTGAAGTGTCGAATGTGGGCGTTGGTGCTGGCTTGCGTGAACATAGCGTGTACTGTTGCTTTTATTGAGTGGCTTCGCGAACGATGAAGGGTGGCCCGGAAAGAGGGAGAACGCCGTTTGGGTCGGCGTCCCTTTCTTTCCGGGGCCTCTTCATGTGCTAGCCACGAGAGATCCGGCTCGATTTTATCATGAGGAGCCGGCGATTCCGTGCTCTTCATCTCTTCCTCAAAATACGGACGGCCGCCATGATGGAAGGGTCCCCCCAAGAGCCGTCTGCGGGCGAGTACTCCCCGCCGGGCGTCACCGAGCTTCTCGCCAGTCTGCGCGAGGGAGGGACGAAGGCGACGGACGATCTTTTCCAGCGAATCTATGGGGAACTGCGGAAGCGGGCCCGCAGACAGCGAAAGCGCTGGAAAGGAGACCCCACGCTCCAGACCACGGCACTGGTGAACGAGGCGTACCTCAAACTCGTCGGCCAGGGGGATCGATCGTGGGAAAACCGGTCGCACTTCTTTGCGGTGTCGGCAACGGCGATGCGTCAAATTTTAATTGACCACGCCCGCCGGAAGCGTACAGAAAAACGAGGAGGGGACGCGGCTCGCCTCTCACTGGAAGAGTTGAGGGAGAAGCTGGGTCGGGAGGCGGCTATGACCGAGGAAGACGCTGAGGCGTTCCTCATCCTGGAAGAAGCCCTGGAGCAGCTCGAGGAGGAGTATCCCCGGGCGGCCCGCGGGGTCGAGTGTCGGTTTTTTGGAGGAATGACGATTGAGGAGACCGCCGAAGCACTGGGCGTCTCGACGGCGACGGTGAGTCGGGACTGGAAGCAGGCGAAGGCCTGGCTCTACCGGGAGATGAAGCGGATCCGTCAGGGCGGAGACCTCTCCAACGAGGAAGCACGGGAAACCGACGACGAGGAACCAGGCAGCAAGCCAGAGGAGCAAGAGACAGGGTCTTAACCTCTCTAACGACGCTAACGGCACAGACAGTGGCCGAAGATCAGTGGGACAAGGTCGGGGAGCTCCTTGAGGAGGCCCGAGAGGTCCCTCCTGACGAGCGGGCTGGGTTTTTGGAAGAAGCTTGCGAGGAAGGATCGATCCGACAGGAGGTACTCTCCCTATTGGAGGCCGAGGAGCAGGCGGACGGTTTTTTTGAGGGCCTTGCCTCGGCGATGCCCACCGAACCCGGCGGGGAGGAGCCCGAAGAGGAACGCGCCTTACAGGAGCTGCGCGTCTCGGATCCGCTGGACCTTGAGGGGACAACGGTGGGCCACTATGTAGTCGAGACGCACCTCGGGGGCGGAGGCATGGGGGTAGTGTACAGGGCTCGCGACCCGGGCCTCGATCGCACTGTCGCGCTGAAGTTTTTGCCTCCGCATCTCGCTACGAGTGAAGAGGCGGAGCGGCGGTTCGTCCGGGAGGCGCGGGCGGCCTCGGCCCTGGAGCACCCGCACATCGCGACGATCTATCAGATCGACAAGACCGAGGAAGGGCATCGCTATATCGCGATGGCCTACTACGAGGGAGAAACCCTCAAGGAGAAACTGTCTCAGGAGGAGCGCCTTCCGACAGCAGAAGCGGTGCAATACGCAAAGCAGATCGCCGAGGCGTTAACCCGGGCCCACGAAGCCGGCATCGTGCACCGGGACGTGAAGCCGGCCAATGTGATGGTGACGGAGGCCGGAGAGGTGAAGCTTTTGGACTTTGGCCTCGCGAAGGCCGCCGCCGAAACCCGGCTCACCGACCCGGGGCGGACGCCAGGGACTGCAGCCTATATGAGCCCGGAGCAGGCTGAGGGAGAAGAAATAGGCCCTCCGACAGACCTGTGGGAATTGGGGATCGTTCTCTACGAAATGGTCACCGGGGTCCGGCCATTTCGGGGTGAGCGCAATACGGCCGTCCTTTACGCGATTCTCCACGATGAACCGGCGCCCCTCGACGAGCAGCGGGACGAGGTGCCGCCGGCGCTGGGTCGGATTGTGGACCGGTGCTTAAAAAAGGATCCAGGGGATCGGTATGCCTCGGCCGAAGAGCTTTTAGAGGACCTGCGGGCCCTTCGATTAGAGGAGGCTCCGGGCCAGGCCCCGACGCCCCAGAAGGAGCCGCCTCTCGGACACTCGGGGGAGGACACTACAACAGACGTTCGGGGTGGGGCCCAGCGGCTTCTCAGAGAACTTCGCCAGCGACGAGTGCTGCACGTAGCGGCGGTCTACGCAGGAACCGCTTTCGTCATTCTCCAGCTCGGAGAGATATTGGTTGAGCCCTTCGGGTTGCCGGGGTGGACGTTACGGCTTGTGACCTTTCTCTTCATCTTGGGCTTCCCACTGTCAGTCGGCCTGGCTTGGAAGTTCGACATCACCGAGGAGGGAGTGGTGCGGACCAGGAACAGAGAGGTGCCCTTGGACGAGCAGCGTTCAGAGCGAAGACCCCTGGCGTCCGACATCAGCATTTTCGCTCTCCTACTTGTCGGGAGCCTAGGGCTCGGCTGGATGGGGTGGAAGACGTGGCCCGGCCCACAATCCGGACGCCCCCCCGCAGCGGGAATGGACGGAGAACCCGGTACACAAACAATCCCTCCGCAGGAACGGTCAGGCGAACAAGCGCTTGACCTCGATCCCGAAAAGGTGGCCGTGCTTTACTTCAGAGACGACAGCCCCGGGGATACGCTCACTGCCTTCGCCGACGGCTTCACCGAACACCTGATCTACCGCCTAAATCAGGTCGAAGGTCTTGAGACCGTTCCCCGTTCCGGAGTCAGCCGCTACCGCGAGACGTCGCCCCCACTGGACAGTACTGCTCAATACCTGGGAGCAGGAAGTCTGATTAAGGGCAGCGTCTCTCCTTCGGCGGATTCCCTCGTCGTCTTCGTAAAGCTGATCGATGGGGAGACCCAGGAGACGCTCATGAGCGAAATGATCCGGCGGCCCGCCGATGAGGTATTTGCCCTTCAGAACGACCTCGCTCAGGAAGTCTCCCGGCTGCTCCGAAAGCGCCTCGGTCGGCAGGTGCGCCTCGAGTCCTGGCGGGCTGAAACGCAGAGCGTGGAGACCTGGCAGCTCGTCGAGCAGGCCGACCACCGTCTCGAGGAGGCCAAACAGCTTGATCGGGAAGGCCAGACGGAGGCGGCGCTCGGACTTGCCGCCCAGGCGGACTCGCTGCTGACCGAAGCAGCCTCGATCGATCCCGAGTGGAGCACCCCAGCTACCCTCAGCGCGCGCCTGGTCACCGTTCGGGTCGATCCCTACGCGAAAAGCTGGGGCGAGAGGGAGCGGGAGATCGTCCGCCGGGGAATTGAACACGCCAGCGAGGCCTTAAGGCGGGACTCCACCGACACGCAGGCCCGGGTGATCCGCGGCCGGCTCCGGTTCTGGCTCTCCCGACAGGTGAGCGACCAAGAGCAGTCGCAGGCCCTGGTAGACCACGCCGAAAGGGATTTGCGAAGGGCCATCCGTGAGGCACCGGGGTCGGCGCGAGCAATGCATACCTTGAGCGTGCTCCTGCTCGAAAGTCGCGGAGACTTCGAAGAGGCCCGGTACTACGCCAAAAAGGCTCAGGAGGCCGACGCGTACCTCCAAATTCCGTCAGACACACACTACCAGAAGTTCTACACGGCCCTGAACGAGGGGAACTTCAAGGAGGCCGCACACTGGTGCCACACCGGACAGCGCCGGTACCCCAAGCGGGCCGAATTCCGGAACTGTGAGCTCGTCCTACTGGCGACGGAGGGCACGACGGCCCCTGACGTGGACCGGGCCTGGGAGCTGGTGAAGGAGATCCGAGTCCGCACCGACACAGAACAGCGAGCGTTCCACGAGACTCTCTCGCGCCTGAAGGTCGCCGCCGTGCTTGCCCGCGCGGGGCGGGGCGACAGCGCCCGGGCCGTGCTCCGCCGGACGCGTCGCGACCCGGACGGCACCAATCCCGACGTGCCCTACCAGCGGGCCTACCCGTACCTGCTCCTCGGCGAGGAGGAGCGGGCCCTAGACCTCCTTTCACGCTCTGTCAGGCAAAGTCCGCAGTATGGGGCCATGGCCGCCAACGGCCCTTGGTTCAAACCGCTTCGCGACCACCCCCGGTTCCAGGAGATTGTGAACCGCTAGCCGAATCCTCCGCCGATGTCCCTGGGACTCTGGAGTGCCAAGAGCAGCATTCAGAGGGCCCCAGGGAGCTCCGAGGACGGGCGTCCGAGATCGTGGACGATCGCTGCGCTCCACGAGGACTTGTCAGAATCGCTCTCCGAAAAAGAGAGTCCGAATCCCAAAATCAACGTACTGCCCTTGAAAAATAGCGGTGGTCAAGATATGGAAGGTCGAAATGGGGACATCTCCAAGTCCGAGACCGAAGAGTCTGGATCCCCCTCCACCAGTGATCCAAATGGGGAGTGGCTCTCAGAAAAGTGGCCTTCAAGGGAGTGGCTTTCACGGTGGGAAGACCGACTTCCCGATCGGAAGTGGACAATTGTGAACACTTTTCTGGTGGCGGTGCTTGTCGTTGGCTTGAGTGGAGGGGGATACTACTGGTACCAGCATGCTCAGGAGCAGGAACGCCAGGAACGATTGCGGAAGATCGCCCAAAAGCTCAGCACGCCCATACACTGGCCCGCCAGCAAGATTACCACACTGGATGCAACATTTCAGCTCGCAACCAAATGGATCCCCAATGAGACGACCAGCGGGAGCGTGGACTACAAGAATGGGGAGATGAAATACAAATTGAGCATTTACGGGTACCCAGACGTCCTCAAAGAGGCTTGGGGCTCTAAGTTCAATTCTGCATATTTCTTGACGATACAATTTCTGGATGCGGACGATTTTCAAGTTACGTCTATAAAAATCACCCTTGATAAGCTGACAAGGACGGTAAACCCAAAAGGAGAGGGGATCGGGTTCTCCGTCCAAGGATCAGAGACGATGTCTCTTCGGACGTATCGCCGGATCGAGGACTGGAAAATTACCTGGAATTTCTGACCTACGCTGAGCAGTATGCCCCGCAAAGGGCGTTCGCATCTTGCGACTGAGCAGACGGACCACGCCGGTCCGCCGCCCCCCTTCGCTCAGGATGAGCATGGTATGCTCGCGAACCGTCCCTCTAGCGCCTCGTAGCAGAAGATCGCCGACGGTATAATCACACAGTCACTGCGGCGCTGATTCGCGCGACGATCGGCCCCCTCCGGTCCCGCCGCGCGGCCCTCTGACGAACCGTTCCGTCCCCCGATCCTCAGCGCGTCGCAGGGGCTGCGAGCCGCGTCCCTCTGTTCCCCCCCACCTGGTCTGACCTCGGACATGGCAGCGATTGAACTGGAGGGACTCACGAAGCACTTTGGCGAGGTGGTCGCCCTCGACGGCGTCGACCTCGCCGTTGAAGAGGGGGAGATCTTCGGCTTCCTCGGCCCCAACGGTGCCGGGAAGTCCACCACCATCGACATCCTTCTGGACTTCGTCCGTCCCACCGCCGGGAGCGCAACCGTGCTGGGGGTCGACGCCCAGCGCGATCCCCTGGCAATCCGGAAGCGTACGGGCGTGTTGCCCGACGCCTATCAGGTGTACGACCGGCTCACCGGCCGCCAACACGTCCAGTTCGCCATCGATTCCAAGGGCACCGGCGACGACCCTGAGGCCCTGCTGGCCCGCGTGGACATCGAGAATGCGGCCGACCGGCCCGCGGGGGACTACTCCCAGGGAATGCGTCAGCGGCTGGTGCTGGCGATGGCGCTCGTGGGGCAGCCCGACTTGCTGGTGCTGGACGAACCGACCACCGGCCTGGACCCCAACGGCGCCCGCGAGATGCGCCGGATCATCCGCGCGGAGCAGGGCCGCGGCGCGACCGTGTTCTTCTCCAGCCACATCCTCGAACAGGTCGAGGCCATCTGCGACCGGGTCGCCATCCTGCACCGCGGCCGGATCGTTGCCGTCGACACCATCGAGGGACTGCGAGACGCGACGGGGGCGGGGGAGACACTAACGATCACCGTCGACGCCGTCCCCGAGGGGGCCGTCGAGGCTGTCGAAGCCGCCGAGGGGGTCCAGGCTGTGGACGTTGACGGCACCGTGGTGACCGTCCGCAGCGACGGCGGGAGCAAGACCGCCCTCCTCCACATGCTGGAGGACCGCGGGGCGGAGATCCGCGACTTTACCACCGAGGAGACGTCCCTGGAGGAACTGTTCGCCCGCTACACCGAAGACCGGGAGGCCGTCGCCCCTGGGGGGGACCTGCAGTGAGTTGGACGACCGTTGCGCGGAAGGATTTCCAGGACGCCCGCCGGTCGCGGGTGCTGTGGGCGCTGGCGGCGGTGTTCCTGGTGCTGGCGGCGGGGGTGGCGAGCCTGTACGCGTTCGTCCCCGCCGTCACGGCCGATCCGGAGGTGTCGACCGTCGGTCTGCTCGGCTTCCTCGCCTCGCCGGTGACGCTGTTCGTCGCTGTCGCCTCGGTGGTGGTGTGCTACAAGTCTGTGGCGGGCGAGGCCGAGAGCGGCTCCGGCAAACTGCTATTGAGCCTGCCTCACACCCGCCGTGACGTCGTTCTCGGGAAGGTCGTCGGCCGCGGACTCGTGCTCGCGGTCCCCGTCGCGGTCGGCCTCGTGGTCATGCTCGCGGTCGTCTTCGCCGGGGGCGTTCCCTTCTCCCCGGCCAATTACGCCGTCTTCGTCGTCGTCACACTGTTTTTCACCCTGGCGTACGTGGCCGTCTTCGTTGGCGTCTCCGCGTCGACCCCCTCCACCACCCAGGCAGCAACGATCAGTGTGCTGTTGCTCGTTCTCTTCGAGATCGCGTGGGACATCGTGCCCCTGGGGGCGTGGTTCGTCGCCAATGGCTTCCAGATGCCCAGTGAGTTCTTGGCAGGGAACCTCGGAGCCAGGCCGGACTGGGTCACGTTCCTGTTCCAATTGCCGCCCAGCGGCGCCTACCAGAACGCCATCGGCGGGTTTCTCTCGGGGTCCAGCCGTTCGGAAGCGTTCTTCCTCACGAACTGGTTCAGCCTGGTCGTGCTGGCGCTGTGGGCGCTGGTCCCCCTGGCGTTCGGGTCCGTCAGGTACCAGCGGAGGGATCTGTAAGCCCAAGCCCACACTCCGACAGCGAGAGCCGGGGCGCGCTTCGGCAGAGCCGTTCGTATCGGCGCAGGGTCCCCTCCTCCACCATAGCACAGGCCGTTCTTAGAGAAGCGACCCTCCCTGGCGGGGACCGAGGCGGCGAGGGAGCGTACGACCGCGGTCGGTTCCGGAGCGGAATGTCTGGCGACCGTCGTCGACCGCTACGCGGTGCGTTCCCTGTGAAAGAGCATCACGTGGGTGCAGCGGGTACACTTGATCGCCAGCGGCTTTTCCCCCTCCGTTGTTGCCGCCCCCTGGGGGACGGCCCCCCTGGCTGACTCAAAGTCTGTGCCTCCGCAGACTGGACATTCCACCTCGTCCGTGTATTCCCTCAACTGTCGCAGAAGCCGACTCAAGTCCACATCCAGGATGGTGGGGTCCGCGTGGATGTTGCCCGCAATGCGCCACGGCCTCCAGCTGAGGGTCTCCCGGGAAAGCACGACCATCCCCCCATCTGGGTGCAACAGGTAGTAGCGCCCCTTCTCCGAATTCCACCACACCAACCCAAGCGTCCCCGCCTCGTCTCGCAAAATGTCTCCCCGAAAGATTTTCTCGCCGTCGACGTCCTCCATGCCAACGTACTGCATGAGATCCGTCTCGGGGGACGTCCTGCAGTGGAGCCGGGTTTTGTGGTAGAGCGTCCACTCAGAAGCCCCTTCAACCCGCAGCGACCAAAGAGCGCTGTCGTCGACATAGATCATTTCCTCACCGTCCCAGACGCGGAGTTCAGGAACAGGCATGCACAAGTAGAATGGTTCAGGGACAGCTGACTCGAAGCTCTCTCTTGCGTTCACGAATATGCCGTCCTTGCGATGGTTTATCCATGCGACTTGGACGATCCTCCCCTAACGATTTGGATGAGATTGATCTCGTTTCGATTTCGTGGCGTCGGCTCGAAAACGACACGAGACCGCAGAGCGAAAAGATTTTTCTCGTAAGCCGGGAACGCTCAACGTGTTAACGTTGGGTGGCATTTCAAGTCTATGAGTTGACATCGATGGTCATTGACAGCGCCCGGTATGACCGCGGACCGCCGACGACGGACGGCCGTTTCTCGCTTGCC
>CAZRPQ010000028.1:0-12953 GCA_964601725.1 uncultured Salinivenus sp.
CGGGGCGTCATTGAGGCCGCCGAGAGCGTGGACATCGACGTGCCCCTGATCGTTCGCCTGCAGGGCACCAACGCCGAGGAGGGGAAGCGGCTGCTCGATGAGAGCGGCCTCTCGCTCCGCTCGGCGGTGCTGCTGAAGGAGGCGGCCGATGAGGTCACCGAGGCGCTGGGCGTCCGGGCGTAGTCCGGGTTTGGATCTGGGATTCGAAGGCCCCTTTTCTGTCGAACGATGCATTTCGCCGGAGGGGCCCCGCGACGCATTGGCGGGTGGGGGCAAAGGAAGCCGCAGTAGCGTCCCATCAGAAAACCGGGTTAGGGAAGGGACGGGCCTCCTCCGGGGCCGCCGCCTACGACACTTCCGGCCGTCTGCCGCAGGCGGTTCCCGAATCCACCGAGTGGCCCGTCCCGTCCGGATCGCGGAATTTGGAGCCGGAGTAGCTGAGAAAGCTGTCCGCTCTTGACCTGGAGGTTGAAGCTGTACGACTGGCGCCGGCCGAAGGGAACCCAGCTGAAGGACATGACCCAGCATCCGAGGTCGCGATTGATGTTGACGCTCGTGGTGGCCACCTCGTTCTGGATGAGGTCGTACCCCGACCGTCCTTCGAGGGACCACTGTGGGGTGATGTCGAGACTGAATTGGACGTCGAGCGTCGCGGTCTGATTTTCGACGCGCTTCTGGGGCTTCCGGAAGTTGTAGTTGAAGTTGAAGCTGAGGGACCAGGGAAGTCTCGTGTCGAGGTAGCCCTTGGGGCGGGTGGAAGACGAGGACGAGTTCGACGGCTGCGATTGGGACGGACGCTGAGAGCGGCCTTGTCCCCGGCGGCCTCCTCCAGACCGACCGGATTGGGAGCGCTGGCCCTGCCGGGCGCTCGATCCGCGGCGTTCGCCCCCTCCATCAAACGAGCCGCCAACACTGAGGCGGAAGCGCGTGAGGCGGACCGGCGTCAGTGGATTCTCGGCGATCATGTATTGGTCGACCCGTCGAAAGCGGCGTCCGTTGTCCGCTCCGGTGGGCCGGAGCGCATAGGGGGAAAAGGTCATGCTCGACTGGATGTTGAAGTCTTTGATCGTCGTGCGGGCCCGGAGACCAATGTCGCTCAGCTTCAGCGAGTCGGCTGTGAAATTGTAGGAGGTGTTGAGGTCAAAGTCGAGCAGCTTGATCTTCTCCTCCTGCGTCTCCCCGGTCGAGTCGACGGTTACGTATTTCGTTTCGAGCTCGTTGTCGAGGTTAAAGCTCAGGGTGCGCTGTTCGGTGCTCCCGCGCACCCGGTTTCCCCCGAGGATATCGTAGCGGACCGGGTCTCCCGCGTTCTCGTCGATCGGCTCTCCGTCTTCGCCGACCGGGTCTCCATTCTCGAAGCGGAGCTTTCGAGTGCGCCCCCAGACCGGCGCGTTGAAATTCGGACTGAAATTGAACGAGAGGGAGGGCGACATCCGGTGCCGAAGACCCTGCAGGGGCCCGACGCGGAGGGGAAAAAGCCCGTATAGCTCCGTGTTCGCCGAAATGCCCGTTGAAAACTCCCGCCGTGCGTAGAAGCCGGTGACCGTCCGCTCCACCGTATTTGCGCCAACGTTAATCGTATCGGTGTCGACCGAGTCGGGATTGATGTCGACGAACTTGCGCGTAGTGTTGATGCGCCAGTCCGAGTTGTAACGGAAATTCGGGCTGAGACTGAGGTTGTAGCGGTTCACCCGGAAGGAGGCGCTAATTGGGATCCGGTGCGTCGCCCGGAAGTCGAAGAGCTCGTCGTCGCCAGTGGCACGCTGGTACTTTTGGCGATCCACGAGCGCCTCGTACCAGGCAATGTCAGTGGCGTTGGCCTGCTCCAGAGAGTCGGCCAGCATGGAGTCGCCCCGGGCGCGGATCTCCTCCGGATCGCGGGGGCGGAAGGAATAGTTGTTGTCGACCGACAGGTCGTAGGACGTCGTGATCTTCTCGTACCATCGGTCTCCCCCCACCGCCTGGTCGACCTCGAAGGGCTTGAACGAGCGCTGGGAGAAACTCAGGTTGGGCAGCGTCATCGAAACCTCACCGCTCCGGAGCTGCTGGCGCTGATTGGCGCTGACGCTCAGGTTTTTGCCGCCCCCCGGCCAGTTCTTGCTGTACCGCAGGTCCGAGGAGATTTCCTGACTGACGGCGTCGTTGTAATTGTTGCTATTGCGTCGGGCGAAGTTCGTCGAGGTGGCAAGGTTGATGTCGCCCTGAATGGAGGCAGTGGGAGAAAGATTCTGGCTGTGCGACCACTTGAGCTGCCCCCGGTGCCGGTTCGTAAAATCGGGATCCTCCTCTTCGCCGATCCGGGTGCGTCGGTAGGTGAGGTTGAGTCGACCGTTGTAGTTGTACCGCTTTCTGTAGCGGAAAATGGGATTGACCTCGAAGCTGCCCTGCGACCAAACGCTCCCCTGAAGCTGCAGATCGGTGTAGTCGTTCAGGGCAAAGTACCAGCCAAGGTTTCGGAGAAAGAGGCCCTTCTCTCGATCCTGTCCGTAGCTTGGGGCCAGTGGCCCGCTTCGCCGCCCCGACACGTTGGGCAAAAACCCGAACGGAAGCCACAAGGGGGTCGGGATGTTGAATAGAAAGAGCTGAATGGGTCCTGTGTAGACCCATCGTTCCTCCACCTTCATCTGGCTGGAGCGCAACGAGTACGAGGGCGTCTCGTCGGGCGGGCAATCGCAGGTCGTGTACGTGCCGTCCCGAACGAACAGGCTGCTGTCCTCGAACACCTTGACGGCGTTGCCCTGGACGAAGCCCTGTTGCTGTTGAGTACGCGCGGCGACCACCCGGCCCCGGCGGGTCTGGAGGCTGTACGAGAGGGTTTTTCCGGTAAACGAGGTGGGCGATCGTCCGCTTTGCCCCTGCCCCCCACTTGTGCCGCGCTGGAACGTAGGGCGGGCCGTCGAGGCGGTGTCGGCGGAGGAGCTGAAGGCCCGGAGGACGCTCGTCTTGAAGTTCATTTCGATGGTTTCGGCCTTCAGGGTCGCCCCCTCGTACGACATCTGCGCCTGGCCGTGCAGGGTGCCCTGGTCCGCCGAGTCCTTGGGCATGACGATCACCAGGGAATCCGACGCCGAAAACTGGACGCCTCCCTTTGACTCGCCGGTCCCGGAGCCCGGGCGAGGGGAGTCCGGGGCGGAACGAGAGCCCTGACGGAGGGAGTCGGGCATAGAGGGACGCTCTTGTGCAACACTCGGCCGTGGAAGCAAAAGAAGAACGAGCACGGACCCGAGGCCGAAGAGCAGCCAGTACGGCAGGGAAAATCGAAGCACGGTCACCACTCGGTGGGGGAGAGCGACCCGAGTTGCAAGGGACGGGCTGTGGGGGGCGTGCGCGGCCGGTGCCCGCCGAGAAACGACGTGCCTTCATCGTCCGACGGGGAGCAGTCGGTTCCGAGAACGTGTTCTCGGGCGGTCCTTCCTGCAACGCCCAACTCACAACCCATACCTCGCATTCAAGGGAGACCCCCGCCACAGCGGGAAGCGGCCCAAAGCGGGAAGCGGCCGAGTTGTCGCAGCAACGGACCGGTCGTCCCCCCGCGGACTGTTCTCTACGGGGCTCCAACCTGGGCCTGTTCGCCCTCAAAGGCCAAACGGGCGGCGCCGAGGAGGTTCACTTCATTGCCCAGCTCCTCCCGAAGAATGGAAAGATGATCCCGGAGGCCCGGCGTGATAAAGCGGGGGAGAGCGTCCCGGGCGGGGTCTAAAATGAAGTCTCCGGCCCCAGAAACGCCTCCGCCCACCACAATGGTTCGAATGTCGAGCAGGTTGACGGCGGAGCCGAGCACACACCCCAGCTTGTGACCGGCCCACGCCAGCACAGTCTGGGCGAGTTCATCCCCCTGATTCGCGGCGTCGTAGAGCACGCGTGGGGTAATTTGCTCCAGATTGCCGTCCACGAGGTCGCGGATTGTACTGTCGGGATAATTGACGAGTCGGTCCTGGGTGTGTTGCACCAGGAATTCCTGGCCGAGGTAGCCCTCGATGGCCCCACTCACCCCCGAGTTCGCGAACGGGCCTTCGTAATCGATCGTCATGTGGCCAATCTCGCCGGCGCCACCGGTGCTTCCCCGGAAGATTTTATTCTGATAAATGATGCCCCCGCCGACGCCGGTCCCGAGGGTAACCATGATGAACGAATCGGTGTGTTGGCCCGCGCCGTAGAAGGCCGATCCAAGGGCGGCAACGTTTGCATCGTTCTCGACGATGACCGAGACGGGGGTTTCCAGGCGGGATTGGAGAGACGCGCGCATGTTCACCGAGCCCCAGTCCTCAAAGTTTGGGGGTTGAGACACGGTGGTCCGTTCCCAGTTCACGGCCCCGGGGGCGCCGATCCCAATTCCGGCCACGGAGTCGGTGGGGGCGTAATCGATTAGGTCCGCGGCAATGGAAGCGATCTGGGCCTCAACGTGCTCTGGGCCCAAATCGGCCTCGGTGGGACGCTGTGTTCGTTCGATGATGCCCTCATCGCGGTCCACGAGGGCGGCTTTCAGGTTGGTCCCGCCGAGGTCAACGCCGATGGCGTGGGGAGTCATACCGATGTGTGAAGAAGTGTGTAGATGTGGAGGTGTGGACGCGGTGAGGGGGGAGACGCCCCCACGCCCAGCCGCCCACATGCAGTCGCTGCGGCCGGGCGTGAAGGGTCGACTTGCCGGTCGACTACTTCGGCTCGATCCGATAAATCGTTTCTCCCGGCTTCCTCATGCCGTACTCCTCGCGGGCAATGCGTTCGACGACACTGTCCGACAGAGGACGGTCGAGCTGGGTGCGAAGGCGTTCAATCTTCGTCCGAAGTTCGGCGTTCTCCTGCTCCGTGGCCGCCAGCTCCTGGTGCCACCGGTAGCGCTGGAGCAGGCTGTGGCTGTCGAAGAACAGCACCCACACGAGCACTCCAGCCAGAAAAATTCCAATCCCCCATCGGACACGGCGGTCGGAAAAGGCGGAATCAGGGGTGGACATGGCGGTAACGGCGCCTTAGCTGGTGAGGGGAAAGGCGTCGAGCCCCGGATAGTGCGCGGCGGGGCCGAGTTGCTCCTCGATCCGGAGCAGCTGGTTGTACTTGGCGACCCGATCACTCCGGCTGGCAGAGCCGGTTTTGATTTGCCCAGTGTCGGTCGCCACGGCCAGATCCGCGATCGTCGTGTCTTCTGTTTCGCCGGACCGGTGACTCACGATGGCCGTGAACCCGTGACTGTGGGCCGTCTCGATGGCGTTGAGCGTTTCGGTAAGCGTGCCAATCTGGTTGGGCTTAATGAGGATGGAGTTGCCACATCCCTCCTCGATGCCGCGCGTGAGGCGCTCCGTGTTCGTCACGAACAGATCGTCGCCCACGAGCTGCACCTCGTCCCCGATGGCGTCGGTGAGCATGGCCCAGCCGGACCAGTCGTCCTCGTCCATCGCGTCTTCGATCGAGAGAATAGGATACTGGTCCGCCCACTCGCTCCAATACTTTACCATGTCTTCCGAAGAGCGCTCGGTGTCCGGGTCGCTCTTCCAGAAGACGTAGGCCTCGTCCTCCACCATTTCGGCGGCGGCCGGGTCGAGGGCGATAAACACGTCCGTGCCGGCGGTATAGCCCGCCGTTTCGGTGGCCTCGAGGATGAGCTCGATGGCCTCCTCGTTCGACCGAAGGTCGGGGGCAAAGCCGCCCTCGTCCCCGACGGCGGTGTTGTAGTTGCGATCCTGAAGTACGGATTCGAGGGTGTGGAAGACCTCCACGCCCATGCGGAGGGCCTCCGAGAAGGACGACGCCCCTGCGGGCGCAACCATGAATTCCTGCACGTCCACGTTATTGTCGGCGTGCTCCCCGCCGTTGAGAATATTCATGAGAGGGACAGGCAGGGTCCGGGCCGTGGCCCGTCCGAGGTGCCGGTAGAGCGGCACGCCGAGGGTAGCGGCCCCGGCCTTCGCGGCGGCGAGGGAGGCCCCAAGGATGGCATTCGCCCCGAGGTTCGACTTGTCCTCCGTGCCGTCGAGGGCGCGGAGGGCATTGTCGAGAGGAACCTGTTCGAGCACGCTCATGCCCTGCAGTTCGTCGGCAATCGGCTCGTTGACGTTGTTCACGGCCTGGAGCACGCCCTCTCCGTGGTAGCGGTCGGCGTCGCCGTCGCGCAGTTCGACCGCTTCGTACGCCCCCGTGGAGGCCCCGCTGGGAACGGCGGCGCGCCCGAGCACGCCTTCGTCAGTGGTCACGTCGACCTCCACCGTTGGGGTGCCCCGACTGTCGAGGATCTGGCGGGCGGTAACACGTTGGATTGAAGCCATACGAGAAAGGAGCAGTTGTAGACAGAGGAACAGGCACAGGAAATGGCTAGATGCGGACCGGATGGGAATCGAGCCGGAGAGCCGCACAACTCACTTGTTAACTACGGGGTCGGAGTCCAAAACTACAAGAGCAGATCACGAAGGGGCTCCGAAGACAGCTTCTCTCCCGTCGGGTTGACAAGACGGAAAAAAGAGGACTCATCGCGGGCACGATCGCTGCCGACCGTGGCCCCGGCATAAAAAAGGCCGACGAGTCCAGAAGACTCGCCGGCCCACCGCATTCCGCAAGAGACAGGGTCAGTTGGAGGACGGAGCCGACCGGACGGACGTCGTTTCCCCGATCCAGGAGTAGCAGCCGTAGTCGATGCCAAACGTGCCGCCGCGCTCCCAATCCTCACGGTAGAAGATGTCTTCCTTCGTCGGGAAGACCTTTCGGTAGGTCCGGGTCTTGCTATCGGCGATGGAGGAAACCGAGGAGTCGATCTCTTTCGCCTGCTGGTACTTGTCGACGGCCGCCCAGTAGACAGCTTTATCCTTCCGGCTCATCTCTTTTCCGCTGCATTTACTGACGGCTCGCGCGTACAGGTCCCCGATCGCAATGTAGGCACGCCCGAAACTGTCTCTCATCTGGATGGCCTTCCGGAATGCCGCTCGGGCTTTCGCCAACTGGCCCATCTTCTGGTAGGCCGTCCCTCGGTTGAAGTGGTCCGTGGCGTTGAGTTCTGCGCCCTGCTTGACCGCCCGGTCGTAGGACTTGAGGGCCGCCTTCGGCCGGCCGTCTTCGAGGCGCATCTGGGCAATCTCGCGGACCGTCTCGGCCGACGGCTCCATCTTCATCAGACGCTTCGAGATCTGAGACGCCTTCGAGACGTTGCCCTGCTGTTTGTACGCGTTGAAAAGCTCGGTGAGGAGCTGCGTACTGTCCGGATTCTGCTCGACCTGCTTCTCGAGATACCCAATTTGCGCCTGCGGATTCTTGCCAAAGATGTCCTCGCGGGTGGAGCTGATCATTTGGGCCACCTCTTTGTCGTCCCCGCGCTTCGCTTCCAGCGTGTTGACAAAGTCAAGCGCCTTCTGAAGCTCGTTGTTCTCGAGATGCGAGTTCAGAATTTGCTGGAGGTAATAGGGGTCGATCTCTTTGGGGGCGAGTTCGAAGGCGTTCCGGTAGTGAGAGACGGGGGAGCTCAGCCCCTCGATGTCGGACAGGGATTCCTGGTGCTGGTTGAGGAAGTTTCCCTTCCGCTGTTCCCACTTATAGCGTTCGAATTCAATGCCCTGCTCCTTCATCTTCTCCGGGGCCGACGTGAGGTACGTCGCCGCGGTGTCCAGATAGGCTGTGCGTGCCTCTTCTTCACTGGCTTGCTCGGCGAGGCCCTCATAGAGCTTCACGGCCCGCTCATAATTGTCGCCGTCTCCGTCGGGTGCGCCGGGGGCGTTGTCGAGGATCCAGAGAAGGTCGCTGCGGGCGTCTTTGAAGTTGTCGTTCTTGTAGCTCTCGTAATAGAGGCTGTAGTGCATCAACTTCTCCTGCTTGCTCGGCTCGCTATTCTGTGCGGAGGCCGACGTGGCGGGAATCGCGAGCAGGAGCAACCCTGTGCAGAGAGCTCCGAGTGAGAAAGACCGCAACCTGAAGGCGATGTTAGTAAAGGGCATATCAATGGGATAAATCTGTCCGGTATTTTGAACAGGGGTAGGGCTTTAGACTAGACGGTCGGCGTCGGGTTTCAGTCCGTGCTGCACGGGGGCAATGTTCTTGGTGAGCAGCGGGTTTTCCGTACGCTCCGCCTCCTTTCAACGGGGCGTTTACCGGAGCTTGCGCCGCTGGAACCAGCGTTCTCCGAAGTTCACGTGGAGCGAGACCCCGAAGAATGTATCACGGACGAGGGAAGAAGAGGTCGTCCCTCGCGTTCCGGCAACCGTATTAACGTCAATTCGCGTGCCAGAAAGCGAGGTGGGGAGGCTAATCCCGGCAGTGGCGGCGAATTCGTAGAGGGTCGTCTGCCGATCGGGACGCACGTACA
This sequence comes from uncultured Salinivenus sp., assembly GCA_964601725.1. Taxonomy (GTDB): domain Bacteria; phylum Bacteroidota; class Rhodothermia; order Rhodothermales; family Salinibacteraceae; genus Salinibacter. Next base: position 8,279 of record CAZRPQ010000028.1, read on the forward strand.
TTTGCTCCACGTAGCCCCCAAACCGGTAGGCAGCCTGGGCAAAATAGCCGGTCAGTTGGTCTTCGCCAGCGGGCACCACCTCGGCCCCAGTCGACAGGCGCCACCGGTCCGTGAGGGTGCCTGTTCCCCCGACCGGAAAGCCGACGGGGCTCGTCTCGTCCGACCCGGCAGAGAAGTCGCTCGAAAACGTACTCCAGGGCTCGAAGACGCCGTCCAGGACGAAGGTCCACCGCGGGTTGGGCTGGTACGACACGCCCAGGCGGCCCGACCATGGGAGGGTGACGTCCCCGCGCCGGGTGGAAAGAGTGTCGCGCGCCAGGTCTTCGTCGAGGGTGCGGTACCGCTCGCCCGACAGGAACGTGGGAAGGGTGACCGCAGCGCCAATCGAGAGAGCATCGTTCGAAGCAAGGACATCGGCCAGGGCGAGGTGTCCTCCCAGCGTACCGGTGAGCCCGGAGAGCTGCACGCCGTCCGACACGACGACGTCGCGGAGGGCCTGGGTGTTGGGCCACGTGGTCCGCCGTCGGCTCTCGGTCACGCCGAAGAGGAAGTCAGCGCTGGCCCCCACGCTCAGCATGTCGGTGATGCGGTAGCCCAGACCGCCCCGGAGCCGATGAAGCCCGCCTGACCCTGAAAAAATTCGCTCGGAGCTCGCCGTCACCGATTGACCTCCGACGGAAATCGAGGTCGAGGTATCCGAATCGACGACATTGTAGTTGGACCGAGAATACGGTTGAAAGGAGAGGCCGACGCCGAGCGTGCGCTCGTAGAGCGGAAAGTTGAATTGAATGGCCTGCACGTTGCCGGAGGAAAGACGGCTGGAATTGCCGCGATCATTTTCGACACTCACGGACTGGTAGGAAGCACCGCCCGACAATCGGGTGTAGACTTGATCGCTCCAGAGGGCCGGGTTGGCGTCGGGGTTGTAGTTGAGGGAGCGGAGCGCGTAGCCGCCTCCCCCCATCGCCTGGCTCTGCGACGAGGAAAAATCGAGGAGGCTTCCCACTCCAAATCGGGAGTAGATCGTTCCCTCACCGTTGGACTGCGCCTGGGCGGGCGGGACTGCCAGCAGCACTACCGCGAAGAAGAGTGCCCACAGAAAGAGAGATCGCGTCACACCCAACACTCGCATAGGACCGTCGCACGGTGTATGAGAAGAAGGCCGAAAAGCAACAGTCATCGATCTAAAGCGGCGTTACAGTCAGGGTAGCGCGGGGCGGGCCTGGATCGTCACCGTCTACAGGCACGAGGACGGGCAGCGTGCTCGGCAGTCCCCTCTGAATCGTAGAGCGTGCGTTGTCGGGGATGCTTTCCCGGTCGGCAATCTCAACGCGATACTCAGTAAAAAGCAGGCTTTGCTCGTTTCGGACGCGCCGAAATGACTGCTCAAAAACGGAGAAGGCCACGTTGTCCGATACGAGGGCAGCCCCGGGAGCGGCGGACGGAACGAGGGGGAAAATACATGCGTCGTTTTTTTCGGAAAACACTGGGAGCCGGAACGCAGAGCACGGCGGGATGTCCGAGGCCCGGGTGGCAACGATGCGGTATCCCTTCGGGCGCGGACGTGCAAAATCATCCCCTCCGCCATACTGATTCAGCGCGGACGTGTCGGCCGGAACAAAGATCTCAGCCCGGTTCAGGGGCAAGACCCGTCCAGTGTCGGCGGGCAAACTGTCGGTGGAGGTTTCGTTGCGGAACTCCTTTTCCCCGTAGGCCCAATTCATGGTGAGGTCCACCCCAACCCCATCCTGCAATAGCTTGAAGCCGGGAGGAGGATCCCCTGCGTTCCGCTGTTCGATGTGGGTAAAGGTCTTCAGGGCCGGGTAGTCGGTCGTTACAGTGTCGCCGGAGGCAATCGACGTGAGGCGGAGGGTCGCGTCGAAAGACGAAAAGCCGACGACTGCCTGGCTGTTGGGGGCACGGATTGTAAAGCCGTGGAAGTCGTTTTCGAATCCCGATCCCTCGTTGCTCGTGTCCTGCAGCGTGTCCAGGTTTTCGCCGATCCAGGATTTCCGTAGCTCGATGGTGACCAGAGAGTCGGTTGGGGCAACCCGAGCCGTGTCGACCGCCACCGATGCCATCTCGTCGGCGCCGAAGCTGGCGTTCGCTCTTGCTGAATCCATTGGGGCCTCCTCCGTCAGGTCGTACACCTCAACTTCCATCGGCTCGTCGGGGCCGTGCCGGTAGTCCATGGTCAGACGCAGTTCGGCGGTCAGCGAGTCTGCATCGGAGGCGTCCTGAATTTGGGTGGGGAGGGAACTCTGCCCCGCGAAATCGACATACCCCTCTGTCTCAATGACGCCCGTTCCCGGAACCGGGTCGTCGACCTCCCCGATGAGGAACCGCCACGGGCTTCGGGCTGGCTGCTCGCGGATATTTTCCCCAGTGATCGGGGAGGTGTGCGTCGTGTCAAGCTCGGGGGATACCTCGAGCGTAACGGGCTGCCCGCCTCTCAGAGAATCGGGGCCCACGCCCAGCCCCACGTCCGACGAGTCGCTGCAGGCAGAGAGCGAGAGAAACGCAACGCCTCCGACGAGGGCAGCGCAGAGCCAGAAAGACCTCATAGGCAATACGGGCGGCAAGAGCCGGTTCGATAAACGGATCGGAACGAGCGGACACTGCCTGAGGCAGTGGTCCGACTCGCGGGCGCTGGTGCAGGGCGCCACGGGGAGAGGATGTCCGAGCGCGACATCAGACCGATGCCGGCTAAGAGCGGAACGGCCTCAATCGAGTCCGTGAATGCCGCCTGGAAGCAGGGTGTTTCTGGACCGGAGAAGACTACGCGGGGACTTCACCGAGCATTTGATCGTACAGTGAGACTGCTTGCTCCGTACGGGACCCAGCATCCTCGCTGAACGTGGGCATCTCGTGGGTCGATGATCCCTCCGGGGGAAGGATGGCCGCGTCCGCATGGGCGTGGCCGAGCTCCGAGAGGGTGGCCCCTGTGTTTCCGTCGAGAGGGAGGCCCATCCGTTCGGAAAAGGACGAACCAAGGCGGGCTTCGGGATCTTGACCGTCCGGCGTGAAGACGGACTTCGTGGAGCTGAATAGGTCGTCCGTGGCGTACGTGGTGGACAGGAGAGAGGGGAGGAGACCACTGATCCACCCGAAGGAATGGATCAGGTCGGGACCCCAGCGGAGCTTCCGGAGTGTTTCCATCACGGACCGATTGAAAAAGAGCGCCCGGTCTGCATTGTCGTCGAACGTATCGCCGTCGGAATCGGTGGTGTAGCCGTTCCGGCCAAAATAGCCCTCGTGATCCATGAAGTAGACCTGGAGCTGGGCGTCTGGCACCGAGGCCACCTTGACGGAGACCGACTCGGTCTTCGTTCCCATGGGTACGTCCGTGTCCGAGAGCCGGATGACCTCGTGAAGATTGTGCTTTCGCTCGTTGATGTCTCCGTAGCAGGGCATCATGATTCGAACCTCAAAATCGCCCATGCTTTGAACCTGTTCAGGGAGCGAGCGGGTGAGGGACGCGAGGGACGAACGCTCCGTGAACGGTGTTAATGCACCGGCGGCGTAGAGAAGACGATTCGAAGAAGCCATGTGGGGTCAGGCTAGTTTGGTGAAATAACGGTAGTTATAGGCGAAGTACGGCCCGGGCGGTCAGCACGGGGCCTCAGTGGGGGTAGTATCCAAATCTGGCTTATCAGCAAAGTCCGATTCCTTCCGGACAACCAGATTCCATGGATGGGTGGGCGGTAACGCCCTGATCGGGAACGCAAAGACCGGTTGCTGCCGGGACCCGACTTCAATGAAAATCTCGGGGGGGTAGAGCATCAGAGCGCAGACGGTCTGAAGCATTCTCAAAATCAGTTCTGATGCCCCAAATTGGGAAGGACGAACCGATTTGATTTTGCCTAAATTGCATGGCACAAGCTACTGTCGTGCGCACCAGGAATCAATAATTTCACGTTTAGTGTCCACGTCTTGGCGTCAAAACCGCGAAAATTTGACATTGCTCAGGAAGAATCAGGATTCCGTCCGTGACCCGGAGACGGTGAGGTCGGCCGTTTTACCGGGAGACTTCAACTCCCGAGGGCCGATTGCACGGCCGGTGCCTGCGTCGAATCCTCATTAGAAAGGCCACAATCCAAAGGGGCGGGTCCCCGGGCCTGATTCACTACCGCAGGAGCATGACCTTCGGCCCTCGCTTCGCTCGTGTCTCGACTACGCTTGAAGCACGTCCCGATAAGTGTCGAGATTCACTTTGGCCTTCCCAAACGCTTCCAGAACCTTTCCGGCGCGCCCTCGATTTTTGTTTTCGCCTCTGCCGAACAGGTCGTCCACGATTCAACGGCTACGGGTCGGTCGACTCGGTCGGCCTCATTGATTATGGGAGCGACAGACACCGAGCGAGCGCGCATCTGCAACGCGCATCTACAAGGCGTATAATCACTCCAGGGAACTCGTCAGCGACATGGGCACCTGTGCGGCTACGAACAAGGATGGGACCCCGTGTAGCAACGACGCGAGGTCGGGCAGCCAGTACTGCCACGTGCATCAAGAATCGAGGAGAGAGACGCGATCGGAGGAAGAATACGGGTTCTGGACGATGCTGGCGGGGGCGTTCATCGTTATTTTCGTGACGTACTTCCTCCTGAGACTCGCCCTGGGGGTATAGCGTGTGGGCGTGGACGATGCCGTCGTGGAACGACCTTCTGTCTGGAGG
>CAZRPQ010000029.1:0-12854 GCA_964601725.1 uncultured Salinivenus sp.
GCACGTCGCCCGCTATGTCTCGGCTGAATATCCATCCACCAAACAGCTTCTCAAGCTGCTACCTGTAGTGCTCTCTTCGATGAGACGGCGGACGGCTGACCACAGGCGGCGGAATGCGACGCTTTTCGGCGGTCCGCCGTCCGTGGTCCGCTGTCATGGAGGCAGTGCACTTGTCCCCCGCAACTTGGGTTACAGAGCTGTTTCCAGTCCGGAGAGTGGAGGAATTTACCCCATGCGAACAAACCGTCGACAGTCCGGGCTGTAGCTATACACTGGTCAACGTTCAAACATGGAAGGCAGATTATTGCCGTCTCCGTCTGACTGATTGCCTACATTTCTCTCCGAACGACTTTCCTGACACATGGACCACAAAGAAGGACAGTACAAAGTACGCGACCTGAGCCTGGCCGACGAGGGCCGCAAGCGCATCGAATGGGCCGAGAGCCGAATGCCGGTGCTCATGCAGCTCCGCGAGGAGTTTGCCGACGAGAAGCCGTTTGAGGGCTACAAGATTAGCGGCTGCCTCCACGTGACGAAGGAGACCGCCGTGCTCGTCGAGACGCTGCAGGCCTGCGGCGCCGAGGTGGCCTGGAGCGGCTGCAACCCGCTCTCCACGCAGGACGACATCGCCGCGGCCCTCGCCAACCAGGGCGTCGAGATCTACGCCTGGCACGGGCTCGACACCGACGATTTCTACTGGTGCATCGAGCGCACCATCGACACCCCCCCCCACCTGACGCTCGACGACGGGGCGGACCTGATCTTCACGGTCCACTCCGACCATCCGGAGATGGCCGATCACATCGTCGGCGGGTCCGAGGAAACGACGACCGGGGTGCACCGCCTCCGCGCGATGGACGAAGACGATGAGTTGCAGTACCCGGTCTACGCCGTCAACGACGCGGAGACGAAGTGGGACTTCGACAACGTGTACGGCACCGGCCAGTCCACCATTGATGGCATCCTCCGCGCGACCAGTACCATGATGGCGGGCAAAAACTTCGTCGTCGCCGGCTACGGCCACTGCGGTCGCGGCGTCGCCACCCGCGCGAAGGGCATGGGGGCCAACACGATTGTGACGGAGGTGAAGCCGGCGAAGGCCCTCAAGGCCACGCTCGACGGCCATCAGGTGATGAGCATGGACGAGGCCGCCGAGAAGGGCGACATCTTCGTCACCGCCACTGGCATGAAGGATGTGATCCGCGGCCGCCACTTCCTGCAGATGAAGGACGGCGCCATCGTGGCCAACACGGGCCACTACGACGTGGAGCTCAATCTCGAGGAGCTCGCGGAGCTCTCGACCGACGCCCGCGAGGTGCGCGAGAACAACCGTGAGTACACCATGGAGAATGGCAAGCGGGTGTACGTCCTCGGCGACGGCCGCCTCGTGAACCTGGCCGCGGCGGAGGGCCACCCAAGCGAGGTAATGGACATGAGCTTTGCCAACCAGTTCCGCGCTCACCTCGACCTCGTCCAGCGCCACGAGTCCGACGCGATGCTGGAGGACAAGGTCTACGACATCCCGCAGGAGATGGACGACGAGATCGCCCGCGTGAAGCTGCAGACGATGGGCATCGAGATTGACGGCCTCTCCGAAGAGCAGGAGCACTACGCCACAGACTACTCCGCCGGCACGTAGACGTGGACGAATGGGGAAGGGGGCGCGGAGAACCTCGTGCTGCCCTGCCATTTAGCCGTGCATCGAAGCGCCGCTCTGACTCGAATGTGTTCGGGTCGGGGCGGCGCTTTTTTGCGATGAGAACTGTTCTGGCGGGGGGGTCTGTTGGGGTTGACTTCGGGGGCGCAGGTCTCTTTTTTGGCAGGTGTGTTTCGACCCTGTAACAGAGTGTCGCTCGTTGCGGCGAGAAGGGTGCTACTCGGGTGTGCACTGACAATTTGTAGCAGGGTGTCCCCGCACCGATAACGCTGCTGCAGGGCTCATTTGGGGTCCCGTTCGTGAACGTCGGCCGCTGCGTCTCGGCTGAATATCCATCCACCAAAAGCTTCTCACAGCACCACTCCGGGAGAAGGAGGGCGATTCCGAATGCGAGCAGGGCGAGGCTGAGAAAGGCATATCCCACCCTGTCGTCGTAGGGCAGGAGGCCCGCGGCGCGCAGCAGCAACCACCAGTCGTCCGAGTTCGGATTGTTCGTGCTGAGGGGGAGGGCGCGCTTGCGCATTCCACAACCTGCGCCGAGGACAAGGCGCGATCGATTCATTACCACCCCAGTTGTTTGCCAATGGCTTCCATCCCTACCCACACGCTCCCCAGCGGCGATGCGCTTCCCGTCGTCGGATTCGGCACGTGGAACCAGACCGACGCGGACGTACAGGCGGCCCTTCCCGTCGCTCTCGACCACGGCTACACGCACGTCGATACGGCGGAGGGCTACCAGAATGAAGAGGCCATCGGGGACGTCCTGGCCGAGTACGACCGGGAAGAGCTCTTTCTCACGTCGAAGGTCCTTCCGTCGGACCTGCACTACGAGGGGGTGCTCAGGTCACTCTCCGCGACCCTGGAGGCCCTTGGCGTCGATGCCCTGGACCTGTACCTGATCCACTGGCCCAATCCCGCCATCTCGCTGCGCGAGACGCTGCAGGCGCTTGAGCGGGCCCACGCGGAAGGCCTGATTCGGAACGTGGGGGTCAGCAACTTCACCCCGTATCATCTCAAGTTCGCCCAGAAAATTGCGGACGTACCCATCGCGGTCAACCAGATTGAGTATCACCCGTGGTACCAGCGGACGGACCTGCTGCGCTACTGCCAGGAGCACGACATCGTCGTGGAGGCCGCCGCGCCCCTTGCCCGCGCTGCGGTGCTCGACGATCCGGTCGTCACCGAGGTCGCCGACGCCCACGGCGTCATGCCCGCCCAGTTCGTCCTCCGGTGGGCCATCGAAAAGGGGATCGTCGTCCTGCCGCAATCCACGAATCCCGCGCACATCCGGGCCAATCTGGATCTCTTCGAATGGACGCTCGACCCCGACGCCGCCGCCCGTCTCGACGACCTGGACCGCGGTGAGAACGCCTACTACCTCGACCTCGACGACGAGATCTACGGGATCCCGGCGTGAGGGGACCCCCCCTCCCGACGCGCCGTCGCCTCTGCGGAGCTCTCCCCTCGGCGACACGATCCAGGAACGGTCGCTCTCGGAACGATGGCGGGAGTTGAGGGTGAGCCTGAACGCATCGCTCAATGCTCGACGACCGCACCGACCATGACAGATCTCCGCTACCTCCCCGACCACGACGACGTCACCACCTTCACCGCGACGGTCGAGACCGCCACCGACGACTACATCGTCCTCGACGGCACGTACTTCTACCCTGAGGGCGGCGGACAGCCCGCCGACCGCGGCGCGCTCGACTGGGAGGGAGGCACGGCCGACGTGGTGGACGTGCAGAAGGAGCACGGCGACGTGCGCCACTACATCGACGAGCGGGAGGGCCATTTGCCGGAGGCGGGCGACGAGGTAACGGGCCACGTCGACGAGGAGCGACGCCAGAAGCACCGCCGGATGCACACCGCGCAGCACGTCGTCTCCAAGGTGGTGCTCGACGAGTTCGGGGCGCAGACCGCCGGCAATCAGATCCACGCCGACCGCTCCCGAATCGACTTTGAGCCCGCCAACTTCTCGGCGGACGACGTGGCGCTCATTGAAGAGCGGACCAACGCCGTCATCGAGGAGGATCTGCCGGTGGAGAAGAAGCAGATGGCCCGGGCCGAGGCGGAGGCGCAAACGCCTGAGGGCCGAGGGCTGCTCGACCTCATTCCCGACCACGTAGACCCCCTGCGCATGGTCGAGATCGGCGACCTCGACCTCTGTCCGTGCGGCGGCACCCACGTCGACCACCTCAGCGACGTCGGTCCCATCCGCATCACGAACCGCACCTCGAAGGGCGCCGACGTGGATCGAATCGAGTTTGAGCTCGCAGAGTAGGCGAAGGAGTGTTGGCGCCGGGGTCCCTTCCGCATTCGTGTTGCTCACGTCTGGGCCTGTTAATCCCCATGTCCGTTGCCGCGTACGCTCCGGGGAGCGTCACCGTCATCTTCGCGCCGCAGGAGAGCGGTGCGTCGCTCGGCATCAGCTTTGCGACGGCCGACGGCGTGACCGCGAGCGTGGAGAGCACCCGTCAGTCCTCCCTTTACCTGGACGGCCGTCCCGCGCGGGTCGAGCCCGTCACGGGCCTTCTGGATCGCCTCGGGGTGACCGCCACCGTGCGTCTCGACACAGAGGTGCCCCTCGGCTGCGGCTTTGGGGCCAGTGGGGCGGCCACCCTCGCCACGGCCCTGGCCGCCAACGAACGATTCGACCTCGGCCACGACCGGGCCGCCCTGGTGGAGAGGTCCCACCGCGCCGAGGTGGCGGCCGGCACGGGCCTTGGGGACGTGTTCATTCAGGATCGGGGCGGGCTCGTGTGGGACACGGGCGACGGCCTGGAGCACACGACGCGCACCGCCCGGATCGAGTACGAGAGCTTCGGCGGCATCACGACGGCCGCGGTGCTGGGGGACGAGGGCACGATGTCGAACGTCGAGGAGGTAGGCCGAGCCGCGCTCTCGGACGTCGATCCGGAGGGGGCAATGACGGATCTGCTGGCCGCCTCGTGGCGATTCGCGCAAGAGACCGGTCTCGCGACCGATCGGGTCGCCGACGCCGTCGAGGCGGTCCGCGCCCAGGGGGGGCAAGCGACGATGGCGATGATCGGGGAGACGGTCGTGGCGACGGGCACCAATGGGGCGCTCGACCACGCCACGGAGATTACGTCGGCAGGTGCGGAACTTCGGTGAGGGGGCGTTGAGGTAGCGGGAGTCCCCCATGTACCGTTTCAGAATACATCGTGTCGGATCGATCGTAGATCGAATCCGCCAGACGGAGGACGGTCGATGTTCTCGTAAACCCAAAACGAACAACGATTTAACGTTGCAACGTTTGGCGTCCCGAACTCGCCTGAAAGGAGGCAGATCCTACTGGTCCTACCGACAATTTCGGCTGGAATCGGGATTACTTCTGCGTCACCGTCAGCGGTGTCGATGTCAGCACGCTGTCCTCCTCTGCCCAGACGTACCGCAGTTCATACGTCCCCGGGTTGCCGGGGGCAAAGACCGAGGCCGGCGTTCCGGCCCGGCTCAGGGCGCGGCTTTTGTAGTCGCTGGCGGAGGCCTCCGGCGCGGCGACCGCAATGAAGTCGTTGGGCCCGTTCGGGCCAATCCAGGACACCTCGAGCCCGGTGCCCGCCGCCACGGAGTCGGGGGCGCGGAGCCGGGCCTGCACCGGCAGGACCACGAGCGACTTCCGATTGATGACCCGGTCGGACTGGCCCATGACGTAGCGGAGTTCGTACTGCCCCGGCCGCTCCGGCGTCCGGATCGACAGCGGACTTCCGTTGTCCGTATAGGTGCGGTTGGCGTAGTCAGTGTCGTCGGTTCCTTTCTCGGCGACGGACACGTAGTCGTTCGGGTTGGCCGGCCCCTTCCAGCTGATCTCGACGGGGGTGTCGACCATCAGCGTGTCGGAGACCTCGAATGAGGCCGAAACCGGAGTGGCCTCTACGTCGGTGCTCGATAGGACCCGATCGGACTGGCCCATCACGTAGCGCAGCTCGTAGGAGCCAGGAGTGTCGGGGGCCTGTACCGTCAGCGGACTTCCGTTGTCCGTGTAGGTGCGGTTGTAGTACGCGTTGCCGTCGGTTCCTTTCTCGGCGATCGAGATGTAGTCGTTCGGATTTTTCGGGCCTTCCCACGTGATCTCGATGTAGGACCCGGCGCCAATCGAGGAGGGCGCCTTCAGGGTGGCCGACACCTCCTCGACGGTCAGTGGAGCCCGGGCGAGCACCTCGTCGTTCTCCCCGGCCACGTAGCGCACCTCACGGTCGCCGGGCCTGTCCGGCGTCCGGACCGACAGCGGACTTCCGTTGTCCGTGTAGGTGCGGTTGAGGTAGGAATTGCCGTCGGCCCCTTTCTCGGCGATCGAGATGTAATCGTTGGAATTGCCCGGCCCCTCCCATTTGACTTCGAAGGGGGAGCCGGCCGGGACGGCGGAGGGAAGCTCAAGACGAACGTCGTTGTTCTCGACGGTCTGTGTCTCGGCCCCATTGCCCGAGCCGTCTGAGCCGCCGCCACAGGCGGCCAGTCCGAAGAAGAGGAGAAGGCTGCACGCTATAACAGAAAAGGACCGCATTGTGCAAGTCAGAGTCTAGACCAGAAAGGACACGAGAGTGGAAGGATGCGAACGTGAGATTACCCCAAGATAAGTTCATCTCCAGACGTGAACAAATAAAAGAACGCCGAAGAATGTCTAATTTAATTCGCCCGCGGTTTTGTCTATCTTTCCAGTTTCCAAACACATCGGGCGGGAGGGAGGCGTAGATTCGTGACTGCCGCTGCTGATTCATCTCCCTGCTTCGACTCCTTGACCCACAGAAAGACGCCACATGCATGACTTCAGGCACTGGATCCGAAGCGTACTCCTCCTGATCGTCGCCACCGCCGGGCTCGGGTGTGGAGCTCCGGAGATCGAGCGCACCGAGATTCTCTGGGATACCTGGGGCGTACCGCACATCTACAGCGCGGATGCCGACTCGCTGATGTACGCCTTCGGGTGGGCGCAGATGCGGGCACACGGCGACCGCGTTCTGCGGCTCTACGGAGAAGCGCGCGGCCGGGCCGCCGAGTACTGGGGCCCGGAGCACCTCGACTCGGATCGGCGCATCCGAACGCTCGAGCTGCCCGAACTCGGCCGGCAGTGGGCCAACGATCAGGAGGAGCCGTTTCGGGGGTACCTGGAGGCCTTCGTAGACGGGATGAACGCCTACGCGGACGCGCACCCCGACCGCCTTGACGACGCCCGCGAAGTGGTGCTGCCTGTGCGGCCGAGGGATGTTTTCGCCCATGTCCTGCGCGCCGTTCACGTCAGCTTCTCCGCGCGCGGCGACCTGCAGCGCGCGCAGCGGTGGCGGCGGGCCGGCTCCAACGCCTGGGCCATCGGCCCCTCGCGCAGCGCGAGTGGCAATGCAATGCTGCTCACCAACCCGCACCTGCCGTGGGACGATCAGTTTACGTGGTTCGAGGCCCAACTGGTGGGACCTGGGTTCGATGCGTACGGGGCGGCGCTCCTCGGGATGCCGTTCCCAGGCGTGGGGTTTAATCAGCATCTCGGCTGGACCCATACGGTCAACACCATCGACGCCTCGGACCTGTACCGCCTCCGCCTCGTGGACGGCGGGTACGCCTGGAACGGCGGCACGCGCCCCTTCAACACCGACACGAAGGTGCTGAAGGTAAGGCAGAGCGACGGCTCGATGCGGACCGACACGATGGCGGTGCGGCGGTCGGTGCACGGGCCCGTCGTGGCCCGGCGAAACGGCGAGGCGCTGGCACTCCGCATCGCGGGCCTCTCCCAGTCGGGCCTGTTCGAGCAATACTGGCGCATGCTCCAGGCCACCACGTTGTCGCAGTTCGAGGCGGCCCTCCGGCGCCTCCAGATGCCGATGTTCAACACCGTCTACGCCGACGAGGACGGCCACATCCTGTATCACTTCGGCGGGCGGGTCCCGAAGCGGGATCGGGGAGACTGGGCGTACTGGCAGGGAATTGTGCCGGGGGACACGTCGGGGACGCTCTGGAATTCCGTACATGCCTACGAGGAGCTTCCCCGCGTCGTCGACCCGCCGAGCGGGTGGGTCCAAAATGCGAACGAGCCGCCGTTTACCGCTACGCTGCCGTCGCGGGTGGAGCCGTCGGAGGTCCCCGCGTACATGGCCCCCCAGGCTCTGGACCCGGTGGCGGGGATGTTTCGGTCCCAGCGCTCCATCGAGATGGTGGACGGGGACTCGTCGATCACCTTCGAGGAGCTACAGACCTACAAGAACGATACCCGCCTGGCGGCCGCCGATCGGCTGCTCGACGACCTGCTGCCGGCCGCCCGACAGTCCGGCAACGACCGGGCGCAGCGGGCCGCCGCGGTGCTCGACCAGTGGGACCGCACGGCCGACGCCGAGAGCCAAGGCAGTGTGCTCTTTGCCACCTGGTTGCGAGAAGTGGTGGGGAGCGACACGTCGTTCGAGACGCCGTATCGCCTGGACGCGCCCCGGTCCACCCCCGATGGTCTGGCCGATCCCGGCAACGCGGTTCAGGCACTGACGCGAGCCGCCCGGCGTGTGGAGCGTCGCCACGACTCCCTCACCGTGCCCTGGGGCGCCGTGCATCGTCTGGTGGGCCCGAACGGGTCGTACGCGGCCTCCGGCGGGAACGGGCTCTTCGGGCTGTTCCGCGTCCTCTGGTTCGGCGAGATGGAGCAGGGGCGGCGGCGCGCGACGGGCGGCGACTCGTATGTGGCCCTCACCGAGTTTACCGAGGACGGCCCGCGGGCGAAAGCCGTCCTGCCCTACGGCAATGCGTCGCAGCCCAACTCTCCGCACCGGGGCGACCAGCTGGAAATGTACGCCGAGAAGCGGATGCGGCCCGTCTGGCTGCACCGCGACAGCGTCCGCGCCCACCTCGAACGGAGAACGACGTTCTGAGCCGCTGTGCAACGAGGACGTAAAGGGTGCGTGAGTTGAGGAGAAGAGTGGGACGATTCGGAGGGGCACGGATATCACTGAATGCATACCCGGTTCCCCTCCATCCACTTCCCTCCATCGCCCACCATGCCTTCCCTCGAAGATCGCCTCATCAACCGTCTCGGCCTCGAGCCCCTCGATCGGCGCATCGCCGGGTGGATGCAGCGCAACGGGCTGTTTGTCCTCCGCATCGGACTGGCCGTGGTCTTCATCTGGTACGGGATCCTGAAGCCTCTCGGCATGAGCCCCGCCGCCGAGCTCGTGCGCCGCACGGTCTACTTCGTCCCGCCCGATCTTTTTATCCCGATCCTGGGCTGGTGGGAGGTGGCCATTGGGATCGGGCTCCTCTTCCGATCGCTCAACCGCACTGCGATTTTTCTGCTGTTCCTGCAGATGCCGGGCACGCTCCTCCCCCTCGTGCTGCTGCCGGAGGTCTGCTTCACGCAGATTCCGTGGGGGCTTACGCTGGAGGGACAATACATCGTCAAAAACGCGGTCCTCATCGGCGCGGCCCTCGTGGTGGGCGGGACGGTCCGAGACCGATATTCGGCCGAGGAGCCGCGTTAAGGCATCCATCCCGGCCGCGTGGAGAGCTGGCGGTCCCCCGGCAATCGCACCCTGGCCCGAGCTGTCTCGTCAAACAGGTCCTCAACGTACGATTGCTCCGCTGGCGGTTCTGGCAGTTGGACAACCCTCCCGGATGAGTGCTATGTTGGGGCGACCGTTTCTCCCGGCCCGACGCCTCTCCACCGATGTCTCCCCTTGCCCTTGCCGGTCTTGTCCTCCTCGCCGTTGCCACCCTGTTGGCCCTGGTGCTGTACGTGCGGCTGCACGCGTTCGTCGCCCTGCTACTCACGAGCCTGGGGGTGGCTGTGGTCGGCGGCGTTCCGCTGGGCGACATCGCAGGGGTCATCGAGGAGGGGATGGGCAGCACGCTCGGCTACATCGCCACCGTGATCGGACTCGGCGCCATGGTGGGCGAGATGCTTCGGCAGTCCGGCGGGGCCGAGGAGATTGCCGCGACGCTGCTTGATACCTTCGGCGACGACCGCGCCCCGTGGGCCCTAAGCCTGACGGGCCTCCTCGTGGCCATTCCGGTCTTCTTCGACGTGGCGCTCATTCTCTTCATTCCACTCGTCTACACCCTCACCGAGCGCACCGGCAAGTCGCTGCTGCTGTACGCCATTCCGCTCCTGGCCGGCATCGCCGTGGCGCACAGCTTTATTCCGCCCACGCCGGGTCCCGTGGCGGTCGCGGGCCTGTTGAACGCGGATCTTGGTTGGGTCATCCTCTTCGGCGTGCTGGCCGGCATTCCGTCGATTCTCGTGGGAGGCGTCTTCTTCGGGCGCTACGTGGCCGGCCAGATTCACCTCGAGGTGCCGGAGGTGGTCCGGGAAGAGGAGCGGGGCGTCGACGCAGAGATCGTGCCGCCCTCGTTCGGGCAGGCGATCGCCGTCATTGGCGTGCCGCTCGTGCTCATCCTGCTCGGCACCCTCTCCGACGTGGCCCTTGCCGAGGGCACGACCGCGCGGCAGGTCCTGTCGTTTGCCGGCCACCCCTTCACGGCGCTGACGTTGGCCGTGCTGCTCGCCTTCTACGTGCTGGGAGTGCGGGGCGGGGCGCCGATGGACGACGTGCAGGAGATCGCGACGAGTGCCCTTGAGCCGGTGGGCCTCATCATCCTGGTGACCGGCGCGGGGGGCGTGCTCGGGGAGGTGCTCGTCGAGGTTGGGGTGGGCGACGCGCTGGCCGAGGCGATGGCGGCCTCCAACCTGCCGGTCGTCCTCCTGGCATTTCTGATCGCCGTGGTCGTGCGCGTGTCGCAGGGGTCGGCCACCGTGTCGATGGTGACGGCCGCCGGCCTCGTGAAGCCCGTCATCGAGTCGGGCAGCTACGCGCCGCCGGTCGTGGGACTGGTCACCATTGCGATTGCGGCGGGGGCCACCGTCCTCTCGCACGTCAACGACTCGGGCTTCTGGCTCGTCAGCCGCTTCCTGGGAATGGACGAAGAGCAGACGCTCCGGTCGTGGACGGTCATGGAGACGATCGTTGGGGTCGTCGGTTTTCTCGTCGTGCTGGCCCTCAGCGCCCTATTCTGAGGCGGTGAGCGCGGGCATCTCCCGGCAAATGGTGCGCACGATGGCGTCCGGCGGGGCGTCGACGCTCACGGTGAGGGCCGCTTCCGGACCCGGTTCTTCCAGCGCCTCAAACTGGCTGTCCAGCATCTCGGCGTCGAAAAAGTGATCGGTGCGGGCCTCCATCCGCCGCCGGAGGAGGGCGTACGAGCCCTTGAGGTAGACGATCTGTGCTCCGTCGTTGCCGTCGAGCAGCACCTCGCGGTAGGCGGCTTTGAGGGCCGAGCACGCGACGACGGCGGGCTCGTCGGTCGCCAGCCGCTCTTCGATGAACGCCCGGATCGCACGGAGCCACGGCCATCGGTCCGCGTCGGTCAGCGGCACTCCGCGGCGCATTTTCTCAACGTTCGCGTCGGGATGAAAGTCGTCGCCATCTGCGAAGTCCCACCCCAGGGCGTCCGCGAGGCGTTGGCCCACGGTCGTCTTCCCCGCCCCCGACACGCCCATCAGGATTACGACCACGGTGGCGAGAGGGCGAATGGGAGAGAGGGAGAGGAGGACGTCAATGAGGAGCCGGAGCTACGGTGGCGTTAGCTTTTCGTTCTCCTGCCCTGCGATTCCCATCTCTACACGTCCCAGGTAAGGATATCTTCCTCGGACTTCTCCTTGTCCTCCCATTCCTCCGCGTCCTCCGGGGGGTCTTTGATTTCCGTGATGTTGTAGCCGAGGTCGCGCCACTGGTTGGACAGGTACTCGTTCCATTGCGTGTAGTGCTCCCACTTCTCAGGCAACTGGTCCTCCGGGTAAATGGCCTCCACGGGACAGACCGGCACGCAGGCGTTGCAGTCGATGCACTCGTCGGGCTGGATGGCGAGGAAGTTGGGTCCCTCGTAGAAGCAGTCGACGGGACATACCTCCACACAATCCATGTACTTGCAGTTGATGCAGGGCTCGGCGACGATGTAGGGCATGTGCGTTGAGCGTTGGGGGTTGAGGAGGGAGTGTTTTGTGCGGACGGCGGGTGGGGGAGCCGTCGAAGCGTGAAAACGTGAGACGTGAGGAGGGCTCCGCGACGATCATGCATCACGTCTCACACATCAGGCTCACGCGCCGCGTCTCACGCATCGCATTGCGCACATCACGCGCATCGGGAGTGGAATTTCCAGAGAGTCATAGTCTACGGCGGAAATCCAGTTCCGGCGCAGCTGCGTCCTTCGAGGCGTTCGGACAGAAGTCACGAGAGCGTAGGGTTGAAGGCCAGGAAGCGTGGAGGTGTGGAAGCGTGGAGGTGTGGATGTGCTCAGGTTTCCGACGCCTCCAGGCATCCGGAGCCTCCATGCCTCGTCATCCGTCATTCCTGATCGAACAGGTCCTGGTCGGGCGACGAGGCTCGATCGAAGTGATCATAGGCCCGCTGGAGGGCCACGCGGCCCCGGGGGGTACGCTCCATGAAGCCCTCCTGGATGAGGTAGGGCTCGTACACCTCCTCGATCGTGCCGGACTCCTCGCCCACCGACACCGCCAGGTTTTTGAGCCCGGTGGGGCCGCCGTCGAAGTTGTCGATGAGGGTGAGGAGGATGCGCGTGTCCATGTCGTCGAGGCCCTCCTCGTCCACGTCGAGCGCGTTGAGGGCGCGGTCGGCAATGGCCTGCGTGATGCGGCCCTCGCCTTCCACCTCGGCGAAGTCGCGCGTGCGGCGCAGGAGGCGGTTGGCGACCCGCGGCGTCCCCCGGCTGCGGCGGGCAATCTCGAACGCCCCGTCCTCGGTCGTCTCCACGCCCAGGATGCGGGCCGAGCGCTGCGTGATTTCCTGCAAGAGTTCGGCCGTGTAGTAGTCGTAGCGGAAGTCGATGCCGAAGCGGGCGCGGAGGGGGGCGGTGAGGAGGCCCTTCCGCGTCGTGGCCCCCACCATCGTGAACGGGGGCAGGTCGATTTGCACCGTGCGGGCGTTGGGGCCGGCGTCGATCACGATGTCGATCCGGTAGTCCTCCATCGCCGAGTAGAGGTACTCCTCGACGACCGGGCTGAGGCGGTGGATCTCGTCGATAAACAGCAGGTCGCCCTCCTCCAGGTTCGTGAGCACGCCCGCGATGTCCGCGGGCTTTTCGAGGACCGGCCCGCTGGAGGTCCGGATGCGCGCCCCCATCTCGTTGGCGATGATGTGGGCCAGGGTGGTGTTGTGGTTGTAGAGGCCATTTGCGACGAATGAGTGCGTGC
>CAZRPQ010000030.1:0-5369 GCA_964601725.1 uncultured Salinivenus sp.
CCACGATCGAGTAGTCGTCGTCCCCGATCTGCGAGCTCTTGCGCCACACCTTCTCCACAAACGGACAGGTCGTGTCGTACGACTCGGTGTCCACACCGCGCTCCTCCAGGGCCTGCTCCACCTCCAGGGTGGTGCCGAAGGCGGGGATGATGACGACGTCGTCGGGCGTCAGCTCGTCGAAGGGAATGAGTTGCTCCCCCTTCGTGGTGCGCAGGAACTGGATGCCCCGATCGCGCAGGTCCTCGTTCACGTGCGGGTTGTGGACCATTTCCGAGAGGAGGAAGATCCGCTGGTCCGGGTTCTCCTCCAGCGCCTCGTAGGCAATCTCGATGGCCTGTTCGACCCCGAAACAGAACCCGAAGTGCCGAGCGATTTTGAAGCGCACCGGCCCGAAGTCGATCACCGAGGGGGACAGGTCTTTTTTGCGCGGATCGGTGGTCTGGCGCGCGTCCTGAACCGTCGAGATGATGGGGCTCTCGTAGAAGGTGGGGACGTCAAACTGGCGCATGAGGCACGCGGAGCTCAGGGGGAAGATGTCGAAGATCCGCGGACTCCTACGGAAGGGGCGCGCCGGTGATTCGGGCGGGGGCGGGCGTGGGAATGGAGGGCTGGACGGGTGGACGTGTGGAAGGGGAGGTGGGAACAACCTGCTGCTGGTGTGCGCTTGAGGGGCGGCCATTCCGGGCGGGTTGAAGGGGCTCCCCGAAGGCCGCATAGGAGCAATCATTTCCGTTATTGCAAGGCAAACGTGAAAACACTTCAGCCACACCACGAGGCCCTCGTCGATGTTGCGGCGGACTGGCGGGAGCCGGACCATCCGCCGCGGTCCGAGGCGGTGACGGCGACCGTCGAGGCGCCGAATCGCTGGACCGAGGAGGCCCTCGACTACGCCCTCAATCGATGGATGCAGCGCCTCACCCTGGAGGCCCTGACGGACTGGATCGGGGACGTCGACGCCGATGGGCCGTCTGTGGTGGGGGTTCTGCACGGGTCGTCGGAGCCGCTGGAGGGACTGCGCGACGCGGCGGCCGTATGGGCCAGCGGCCACTCCTACCTCGGGGTGGTGCCGGAGGCGTCCCCGGCCCTGCTCCCGGCCTTTGTTCGGGATCTGAAGGAGCAGCAGGACGCCGTGGAGGCGGAGTTTGTGGAAGAAGAGGCACTCTTCGAGCAGGCCACGGCCGTGATGGCCCAGCCCGACCGGGGGGCGGCAGAGGCGCTCCGCGAGCGGTGCGAGGACCGCGACATTCCCGAGTCCCGCCGGCTCCTCCGGCCTTCGCGCCTCGCCATCGCGGTGCTAGACGGACACGAAAGCGACGACGCCCGTGGAGGGATTGCGGAGGATCTGTTGCTCTATGAGGGCGGGGGACACCGACGGCTCGCGCTCCTGTGGGCCCCTGAGGATCTCTCTCCGGATCCGTATCTGGAATCGATGGCCCGCTTCCGCGGCGTGTTTCCGGTGCACGAAGATACGCCCGGCGCCCTTCAGATGCAGAAGGCATTCCTCGACGCCCACGACGAGCCGCACGCCTTCGCGGAGGGGCTCGAGTTTCTCGTGAGTCGGGGAGAGCCGGATGTTCCCCAGCCGCAGGGACACATCCGGTGGACGGAATACGAGGCGCTGGACGAGGTGGGCGACTGGATGGAGGAGCACCGGGAGGCGCTGTACACGGTGATCGCGCGGGCGTCGCTCCACGACCAGTTGCCCGCGTCCTGGCCCCTTCGGACGCCGGGCGGTCTGCACATCCCGCCCCTCGACGACGAGGAGGGCGCGGCCATCGCGGCGTTTGTGCACGGGCTGGACGCCTCGTAGCCCCCTCTCCGCCGTCAGTTCGTGTCCAGGTGCTCGGCCAGGATGGTCTCGACCTCGGGCTTCACGGCGCCCCAGTCGACGGCCGGGGCCTTCGACACGGTGACGAACTGGGGCGTAATGAACACGTCTTCGACGCCCCCGACCGAGAAGAGGCGCCGGGCGAGGGGGTCGTCGCGGGCTTCTTCTTCCGACGAACACGCGACCATCCCGCCGTCGAGAAAGGGACCGTCGTCGGTCGTGAACTTGAGGCTGTTCGGGTTCGGGGTGGACTCCGCCTGGGTCGTAGCCATGAAAGACACTCTCCGGGTTCGGGGAGGAGGGGATGCACGAGGACACTTGGGGACATTCCGGTTGCCCACGCAAAAACGTGGACGATTCGGGGGAGTTCGCGTTGGAACGAGCACCGGGGTTCTACGGTGAATTCACTTGCGTCCTCCGCCCTGTGTGGTATCTTGGTTTTCTAATCCTTTCGGACCGTACACCTCTGATCGGCCATGGAGTCCCTTGACGATCGATCATCGGCCTCAGACGCCGAGCGCCCCTTGAAAGACATGCCCCAGGGAGGGAAGGTGGAGCGAATTGCGGCCCACACGCAGGGTCTTTTCACAGATCTCCGGGAGTGGATTGACTTGCGCATCGACCTCGCGATTCTGGAGGTCGAGGAGCGGATTGACAAGGCGAAAAACGAGATCGTCCTCGGGCTCGTCATCGCGATCGTTGGCTTCTTCGCCGCGCTCTTTGCCCTCACGACCATCGCGCTGGGCGTGGGCGCGCTCCTGGGCCATCCAGGCTGGGGCTTTCTCGCCGTCACGGTGGCCCTCTTTCTGATCATCACGGGACTTCGTCTCACGAAGCCCGACCTGGTGCCTCCGTCGAATCTCTTCCGCACCCTCCGCGGGGATCGGGCCGGCGCGTCCGACGAGGACGAGCGCCCTGCTCGCCCCGCCTCGGCGGCGGTCGGAGAGGAGGAGACAGAGGCAGAGTCGCCCGACGCCTCGCAGCCGTAACGGACCGCGGCAGGAGCACGGTTCGAAGCCCTTTGGCCCTTCTCGCTGATTCTCACTACGACCCAACGTTCTGTCCCTATGGACTCGGAATCGACCAGAGCGGACGTCGAAGCCCGACTTCGGCAGACGGCAGATGCCATGTCCGATCGGTTTGAATCGCTGCAGGAAGAGGTTTCCACGACCAGCACCTCGATTCGAGACTGGGTGGTGCGCAATCCCCTGAAGAGCGTCGGCGGCATGCTGGCGGCGGGTGTGGCGGTGGGCGCCCTCTTTGGCGGTCGCCGCTCGCGGCGGCGCTCGGAGCACGCCGAGCTGCTGGATCAGTACGTCGACGCTCTGCGCGCGGAGGTCGACGAGGCGATGGCCGAGGGCGACACGCCGGGCGAGGCCCTCGAGAAAGCGCTCCAGGGCCGCGCGCCTCTCGTCGTGTACCGGGACGGGGATGCGGGGGAAGAGGGGCAGAGCTCCGAGGGAAGCATTTTGGGCAAAGGCCTCGGCTTTGTCTTCCGCACCTTGGTTCGCGAGGTGGGGAAGGAAGTGGCGTTCTCCCTGCTCGGTGACGTCGACGCCGGCGAAATGATGGACGGCGATCTCCTTTAGTGCCCAAAAGCTTCTCCGAAAAGCCTCCGCGTGCCCCCCAGAAGCACTTCCTCACAGCGTTCCGAACGCCTTCGGAATGCTTCGCGCGCCGAGCGGGGTGGGGCGCTCGTTCACTCTCCCTGGTCGTACGATGTGTTTGGGATAGGCTCCACGACCGGCCGGGACATCTTCTCAACTGTTTTCTTACGATCAAGCGACGCCGATGCGACTGATTATTTTTGGCCCGCCGGGCGCCGGAAAGGGCACCCAGGCCGGCCTGCTGGAGCAACGCCGGGGAATTACCCAAATCTCGACGGGAGCCATCCTCCGGACGGCGATGAGCGAGGAGACGCCGCTCGGACAAAAAGCAAAATCCTACATTGAGGCCGGCGAACTGGTGCCGGACGAAGTCGTCCGCAAGCTCGCCGAGCAGGCGATTGCCGACGAGGACTACGACAACTTTCTGCTCGACGGCTACCCCCGAACTCGCCAGCAGGCCGAATGGCTGGCTGAATTCCTGGAGGAGCACGAAACGCCCCTCGACGCCGTCATCAGCCTGGACGTCCCCAATGAGGTTCTCGTCAGCCGGCTTACCCGGCGCCGCGTCCACGAGGAGACGGGCGAGACCTATCATCTGGACCACGACCCGCCTCCCGACGACGTGGACCCCGACCTCATCGTCCAGCGCTCCGACGACGAGCCGGAAACGGTTCGGAACCGACTGGAGGTGTACCGCGAGGAGACAGAACCGCTGGCGTCCTACTACGAGGAGCGAGACCTGCTCGTCCCGGTCGACGGCGAAGGGGACATCGAGGAGGTCTACCAGCGAATCGTGGACGTGCTTGCGGCGTACGAACGGCCCGCGTAGCCCCGCGTGCTGGCAAAGCCCGTGTCCTGAGGAACGTGGTTGATAACGGTTCGCCGATGACGCCTCCCACAAAACGTACGTCGCCCGCGGATCGCGTGGCGGCGCTGCGAACACGTATTGACGAGGCCCTCCCGTCTCTGGTGGAGGGACGACGGCCCGCTGTGCTGTACGACGCGGTGCAGCACGTGCTGCGAACAGAGGGGAAACGAGTGCGTCCCATTCTGCTTCTGCTGGTGGCGGAGTCGTACGGCACGTCCGTGGACCGCGCCCTGCCGGCGGCGCTGGCCGTCGAGGTCTTCCACAACTTTACCCTCGTCCACGACGATCTGATGGACGAGGACGACGAGCGCCGCGGGGCCCCCACCGTCCACGTGAAGTGGGACCCCGGAACCGCTGTGCTCACCGGCGACCTGATGATGGGGCTCTCCTACGACCTCCTGGGGCAGGTGGACGGGACGGACACGGAGGCGCTCTACTCGGTCTATCATCCGATGGTCGAAAAGCTGTGTGCCGGACAGGCCCTGGACGCCTCGTTCGAGGATGAAGAGACGGTCTCGGTGGAGGCCTATCTGGACATGATCGACCGCAAGACGGGGGCGCTTCTCGCGGCGGCCTTCGAGCTGGGCGGCGTCCTCGGCGGGGCCGCCGCGCCCGAGCAGGACCGGTTGTCCACGGCCGGCCGGATGGTGGGCCGGGCCTTCCAGATTCAGGATGACTTGCTGGACCTGACCGCCAGCGACGAGGAGTGGGGCCAGGCGGTAGGGGGCGACCTCGTGGCGGGAAAGAAGACGTTCCTTACGCTCCAGGCGCTGGAGCGGGCGGACGGGGCGGACTACGACTGGTTTGCCCGTCTGTTGACCGACGGAGGGTTGCCCAAGGAGGATGTGCCGGAGGCGCGGGATCGGATGGCGGCCCTCGGGGTGTTCGACGAGGCGCGCGCGTCGGTCCGCTCCTACACCGAGCAGGCCCGCGATCGGCTCGCCGTCCTCCCCGACACGGCCGCGGCCGAGACGCTCCACTGGCTGCTCAACCGCCTGCAGGCCCGCGACTACTGATCGCGTCCGGAGCGCAGCGGCTGCCAGGATCGGCCTCTTAGGAAACGCCC
>CAZRPQ010000030.1:5469-12746 GCA_964601725.1 uncultured Salinivenus sp.
ACTGATCGCGTCCGGAGCGCAGCGGCTGCCAGGATCGGCCTCTTAGGAAACGCCCTCTCAGGGAACGCCCTCGGTCACGGTTCGTCGGGAGAACACCTGCGCGACATGTCCGCAACCCCTCCTCGGAGCTGCATGATCGAGCGTGAACTCACGATTCGCAACCGGGCCGGGCTTCACACCCGCCCGGCGTCGATGCTGGTAAAAACCGCGTCCCAGTTCGACTCGGAGGTGTACCTGCGTCGAGACAACTACGAAATCAATGGGAAGAGCGTGATCGGAGTCATGACGTTGGCCGCCGAGCAGGGCTCCACCCTGACCCTCCTGGTCGAGGGCGACGACGAGGAGGAGGCGGCGGACGCCATCACCGAGCTCTTCGAGAACGGGTTTGGGGAGGAGCTCTAACCATCGCATTGTCTCTGCCACTGGAGCACACACCGTCATGGGGGAGGTCCCAGCGAACACTGCGTCGAACGACGCGGAGTCGTCGGCCGACGAGCGTACCCTTGAAGGCACGGGGGCGGCGCCGGGCATCGTGATCGGTGCGGCCTACCGTTACGATGCCTCGGCCCCCGGCGCACGGCGGGACACCATCGCGGCCGACGAGGTGGAGGCGGAGCTTGAGCTCCTGGCCAACGCGGTCCAGCGGGCCGAGCAGGAGCTGGAGACCGTTCGCGCCCTGGTGCCCGACTCTCTGGAGTCCGACACCGACGCCATCATGGAGGCCCAGGCGCTCATGCTGCGCGACGAGGAGCTTCTCCAGTCGATCCGACGTCGCATCCGGGAGCATACCGAGTCGGCGGGGGCGGCGGTCAAAACCGTGCTGAAGACCCACCGGGAGCGACTCGAGGCCAGCGACGATGAGTACCTGCGGTCCCGGACCGACGACCTCGTCGATCTCGAAAAGCGGCTCCTCCGCTCGCTGCGGCAAGGCAAAGTTGCGGACAACATGGACACCCACTCGGTCGTGGTGGCGGAGGCCCTGACCCCAACGGATCTCCTTCGCCTCAGTCGATACAGCCTACGGGGGTGCGTGACCGCCGAGGGGGGCGCCGCCTCGCACGTGTCCATCATCGCCAAGGCCCTGGGCCTCCCGGTCGTCGTCGGTGCCCGCCAGGCCCTGGAGACGGTGTCCTCCGGGGATCAGGTCATCCTCGACGGGGAGGAGGGGCGCCTGATCGTTCATCCCCGCGCCGCCACCGTGGAGCGGTATCGGCAGCGACAGGCCGAGCACGACCCGCGCCCCCTGGAGGGAGCGAAACGCTCGGGCGATCCCGTGGTGACGACGGACGGGCAGGCCATCACGATCCGGGCGAACGTGGGGGTGGACGCGGAGCTCGACCTTCTCGATTCCTATGGGGCCGACGGCATCGGGCTCCTCCGCACAGAGCTCTTCTTTCTGGCACACGGCGGGGAGACCCTGGCGGAGGACCATCAGGCGGAGGTGTACCGGACGGTTGCGGAGGCCGCGGGTGTCTCCGGGGCCACGATCCGGCTCCTGGATCTCGGGGGAGACGAGCGGCTTCCCCGGGTGGAGGGCGGGCCGCGCGAGGACAATCCGTATTTGGGGAGACGGGGCATCCGCCTGCTGCTCGACCATCCCGACGAGTTGCTCCGGCCCCAGTTGCGTGCGCTGCTGCGCGCGAACCGTCACGGCCCGCTTCGGGTGCTGGTGCCCATGGTGACCGATCTGGAAGAGGTGCGCCGCGTGCGGCAGCTGCTCTCGGACGAAGCCGATCGGCTCGCGGAGACGGGCGTGGCCCACGACGCGGACTTGCCGCTCGGCATGATGGTCGAGGTCCCGGCCGCCGCCCTTCAGGTGCACGCGTTCGCCGAGCACGTGGACTTCTTCTCGATCGGCACGAACGACCTCACGCAGTACGTGCTGGCCGTGGATCGGGGCAACGACCGCCTGGCGGCGCGGCACGACGCCCTGCATCCGGCCGTCCTCGCGCTGATTCTGCGCGTCGTGGAGGCGGGGCGGATGGCAGGCTGTCCGGTGGAGGTGTGCGGGGAGGTGGCCAGTGACGTGCAGGCCGTTCCGGTGCTCCTTGGACTGGGCGTGGAGACCCTGAGCGTCGCGCCGCACTACCTGCCCGCCACGCAGCGGATCGTGCGTGCCATCGGCTACGACGACGCCAAGGGGCTCGCCCGCGAGGCGCTCCAGGCGACCGACGCCGAAACGGTCCGTCGCCGCGCGCGAGAGTGGATCGACACACACGTGTCAACCGCCCCGGCGGAAGGCGCGTGATTTCCCTTCGCAGGTGGTGTGACGTACAGACCGCCGGGGCGTCTTTACGAGATTGAATCCCTTCCTCAAGTCAATTCCCCAACAGAACGATGTCCGATTCCATTCTCGACCGCGTCAAGGAAGACCTCACCGAGGCCATGAAGGCGCAGGATGAGGTGCGCCGACGGGCGCTGCGATCCCTGCGGGCCGCCCTCGCCAACAAAGAAATCGAACAGCGGCAGGAGGGAGCCGACTCCACCCTCAGCACAGAGGACGAACTTGCCGTCGTCCGCAAGCAGGTAAACCAGCGGAAGGACTCGATTGAGCAGTACGAGGAGGCCGGGCGCGACGACCTCGTCGACAAAGAGCGAGAAGAGATCGAGGTGCTGGAGGCGTATTTGCCGGACCGGCTGAGCGACGAGGACCTGGCCGAGCGGCTGGACGCGATCATCGAGGAGGTGGGCGCCACCTCGATGGCCGACATGGGGCCGGTCATGGGCCGGGCCATGGACGAACTGCGCGGGCGGGTGGACGGGGATCGTGTCCGGAAGATGGTCCAGAACGCGCTCTCGGACTGATGCGCGGGGCCTGCAAATTTGCGGGGCGTGTATGATACCAAATCCAAATGCGGCGATCCACCGTGCACGTTTCCGTCCCACCTTTGAACGAAGGGTCCACCGGGGGCCGAGTGGAACGAGGTCATGCTGGTTCAGTGCTGGTCGACCCTCCACATGGTTCTGCGGGAGAGAATCGGAGTTTTGAGAAGATCTGCTCCTCGGCCTATATACACAGGACATGCACACCAATCTTCCGCAAATGGTATGAGCAGGCCTGGCTGGACGGGATGACCGCGACGCGGGGAGGGCACGGGGGAAGGCGAACCGACGGAGCGGTCCGTCCTGCAACCGCACGTTGCGATTCACGGAGCGTGCGGCGCAGGGTGGGAGACGCTTGCGAACCAACCGCGCTCGTATCGTTACACGTAGCGTACACTGTTTCTTCACCTCCGCATCGGCGTCTCATTCGGGCGGTCTGCCATCATGCTCACTGCGCTTGACTGGTTCATTCTCGCCGTTCTCGTGGCAGGACTGATTCGGGGCTACTTCGTGGGGGCCGTGCGGCAGGTGGTGGGCGTGGTCGGGCTCGTGGCGGCGCTCCTCGTCTCCGTGGAGTTCATGGAGCCGGTGGGCACTGCGGTCGTCTCGAGCCTGGGGCTCTCCGATTCGCTGGCCCCCCTCGCGGGGTTCACCGTGCTGTTCCTGGGCGTGTATCTCCTGTTCCTCGTGTTCTCCCGCCTGCTGGAGCAGGTGATGCAGTCCCTGTCCCTTTCGACCCTGAATCAGATGGCGGGCGGGGCGGTTGGAGGGGCCAAGGCTGCGCTGCTGCTGAGCCTTCTCTTCCTGGTGCTTGCAGGGATGGAGGTGCCCGGGCAAGACACGAGGAACGACTCGGCGCTCTACCGGCCTGTCGCCCACCTTCTCCCCGAAACCATCGAGGCGACCGAGGAGTGGGTGCCCGCCGCCAAGAAAGCGGCCGACCAACTGGGTGAGCAGATTCAGTCCAAGGTGCAATCGCTCCCGGAGTCGTCACCGGAGTCTGCCGCGATGGACTCAGATTCCTGACGCTTGAACAATCCCTGTTCGCACGCTCCACGGGTCTGAAGAAAACGTTAAGAAGGTTGCCCGGTACGATCGCATAGAGGCGCGTCCGGAGCGTGGATTTGACTCGATTCGACCAAACTCATGGCCGTACTTGGAAGTGACATCTCGATCGATTTGCACATCACCGGGGACGTGGAGCTCAGCACCATCCGGGGGATCGTTCAGGAAAATAGCCGGCTTCGTCCGGGGCTCGCGGGCGACCTGCAGCGGGCCATCGAAACGACCACCCGCGACATTCTTGACGAGTGTGGGATTGAAGAGTGCACGCTGTCGGTCGACCTTGCCCTCGTTGAAGAGAACGTGCCCGGAGCGCCCCGTCAGCGGGTCGGCGCGCAGCTCGACGTAGAGGGCGACAGCTCGGTGCTGGCCACGGTGGACGACGCCGTGGGGGCGCCGGAACGGGCCCGGATTGCCGACGCGGCAGAGGGCCGCCTCAAAGATCGCCTGGAGGACCGCGGCCTCACGGATGTGGTGGGCACGACCGTCATCGTGACCCCGGTTCAGTTTCGGTGAGGGGGACGCCAGGAAACAGCACGGCGGCATCGAGAATTTTGCATGGCGGTGTCCCCGACCCCGCGACGCCGTTCCGCCCGATGCACCCCGTCTACGCGTATGGTTCCCGTTCGCCTGGAACTGCAGAACTTCCTGAGCTACGGCACGGAGGCCCCGCCTCTGGAGTTCGACCACTTCGACGTTGCCTGCCTGTCCGGGGGCAACGGGGAGGGCAAGTCGGCGCTCCTCGACGCAATGACGTGGGCCGTCTGGGGCGAAGCGCGGAAGTCGAGCGGCCGGCGAAAGCCCGACGAGGAGCTGATTCGGATTGGGACCCGCCACATGAAGGTGTCGTTCGCCTTCGACCTGGAGGGCACGCGCTACCGGGTCGTTCGCTCCTTCTCGCGGTCGGAGACCGGCAAGACCACCTCCTCCGATCTTGAGTTTCAGCTGAAGGACGCCGAGGGCGACAGCTACCGGCCGCTCACGGGGGCCACCCAGCGGGAGACCCAGGCCCGCATCGACGACACCCTGGGGCTCGACTACGACACGTTCATCAATTCCGCCTTCCTCCTCCAGGGACGGTCGGACGAGTTTACCCAGAAGAGCCCCAGCCAGCGGAAGGAGATCCTCACCCGCATTCTCAACCTCAGCAAATACGAGGCCCTCGAGGACAGGGCGCGGGATCACTGGCGCGCCGCGAAGAAGCGCCAGCAGCGCGCCGAGGCGGAGGTGGAGCGCCTGGAAGAGACCCTCGACGAGGTGCCGGACTGGCGGGACGAACGGGCGTCGGTGCGCGCTGCCATTGAGGAGCAGACCGAGTCGCTGTCGGCACTCCGGGAGAAGGAGAAGGCCCTCACCCAGAAGCGGGCCGACCTGGAGGCGAAGGCCCGGGAGGCCGCGTCGATCCGGGACTCCATCCAGGCCCTGGAGGACCGGATCGAGGACCACGCCGAGGAGGTGGAGGCGCTGGAGGAGCGCATCGCCGAGGCCGAGGACCTGCTGGGGGACCAGGAGGCCGTGGAGGCCGCCTACGAAGAGTACCAGTCGCTGGTGGAGGAGCGGGATCGCCTCGAGGAGAAGCGAGACCGGCACCGCACCTTGGAGCACCGCCTCGAGGAGAAGCGCTCTACGCTCCAGAGCCAGCGCAACGAGGTGAAGCGGCGCCTGGAGCGGCTCACCGTGGAGCGAACCGGATTCGAAGAGTCCCTGGAGGAGTGCGAGAATACGCTGGACCAGCGGGAGGAAGTCGTGGCCCAGCTCCGGCGGGCTCAGGCCGCGCGCCAACAGGTTCAGGAGCAGAAGCGCGTCCGCCTGCGCCGCGATCGGTTGGAGGAACGGAAGGCGGAGGCGCGGGAGGCCATCGTGGGGGCCCGTCAGCAGCTCCGGGGAGAAATCGAGACGCTTCGGACGCAGATCGAACAGGAGCGGGCGGCGCTCGAACAGACGGAGGAACTGGACGAGCGTATTGAGGCGCTCCGGGCCAAGCGCGAAACGCAGGAGGCCCTGATCGCCCGGATGGAGGAGATTGAGCAGAAGGGGAAGGCGCTCTCGCAGGACCTGCAGGAGCAGGCCGGCCAGCTTGAGGCCTGGCGGGACGAGCGAGACCAGGAACGCGAGGAGCTTGAACGCTTCCGGGCGGCCGACGGCGACGTGTGTCCCACCTGCGGAACCGAGCTCACCGAGGCCCACCGCCGGGAGGTGGAGGCGACGCTGCGCGCACAGATCGAGGACCTGGAAACGGCCATCGAGGAGGCCCAGGAGCGATTGGCGGAACAGAAGGAGGCCCGGGCGGACCTGCGCCAGACGTACCGCCGCCTCCACGAGAAGCAGGAGGCCCTCGACGGGGTCGACGAGGCCCTTGCCACCGCTCAGGAGCAACGTCGAACCTTGGAGGAAAAAGCAGAATCTCTTGCGGATCACGAAGAAAACGTAGAAGAGCTCACCCGTCGCTTGAATTCAGGAACCTACGCGGAGTCTGCTCGGCGCCGGTGGCAGGCTTGCAAGCAGCGACTCGCCGCCCTGGCCTTCGACCCCGACGCCTTCGAGGCTCTTCAGAACCAGGCGGCCCAGCTGGACCGGTACGCCGACCGTCTGCAGGAGATGGAGGAGGCGGAGGCCCGGCGCGAGGAGCTGACCCGCAAGATCGAGGAGCACGACGCGCAGATCGAACAGCTCCAGTCTGCCCTCGACGACGAGACGGTGGCCGAAGACCTGCGGTCGGAGATCGAGGCTCTCCGCGACCGGCTCGACGCGGTGGACTTCGATCCGGCGTCCCTCCAGGACGTCCGCGAGCGGATGCAGGAGTTGAGCGACGCGCCCGACCGACACAGCGCCCTCACCAGTGCCCGGCAGAACCGCGACGACTGGCGGGAGCAGAAGTCACGGATCGAGGATCGCCTTGAGCAGGCGAGGCAGGAAAAGGCCGATCTCGAAGAGCAACTGGCCGAGTGCGAAGCGGCCCTGGACGAGAAGCCAGAGGTGGTGGAGCAGCAGGAGACCGTGTCCCAGCGCGTGCAGGCCGAGGAGGAGACGCTCAACGATCTGCAGCAGCGCCTCGGGAAGCTCGACGCCCGGCTGGAGCAGGCCGAAGACGACCGGAAGGCCCTCGAAGAGGCCAAGGAGGAGCGCGAGGAGGCCCAGGCGGCCCGGCGTCGGTACAAGCACCTCCGCGCGGCCTTTGGCAAGCACGGCATCCCGTCCCTCATCATCGAGGAGACGCTTCCGGACATTGAGGAGCGCGCCAACCGCATCCTGGACCGGCTTACGGACGGCCGGATGCACGTGCGGCTCGACACCCTGAAGGAGAAGAAAAGCGGCGGGACGAAGGAAACCCTCGAGATCATCATTACCGACGAGCACGGGGTGCCGCGGCCCTACGAGACGTACTCGGGCGG
>CAZRPQ010000031.1:0-12606 GCA_964601725.1 uncultured Salinivenus sp.
TCTTTCCCGAGGGGGGCGCACCTCGGAGATGCCAGCTCACAGACTTGAAATGCTAGGTCGCATTCCAGACCTGTGAGTCGAGTCAATAGCGATTTGCCTCAAATGCGACGACGGCAGACGGCTGACAGCGGACCGCCGTTGGCAAGCGAGAAACGGCCGTCCGTCGTCGGCGGTCCGCGGTCATACCGGGCGCTGGCAATGACCATCGATGTCAACTCACAGACTTGAAATGCTATCAAATGCTACCCAACGTTCTAACGTTGGAACGCTGAGCGCCTCGAACTTGCCCCCTGACCGACGCGAGCGCGTCCACAAAGCACGTCCCGGTTTGTACCCAAGGTCCGCTTCGCTATCGCACCACCGTTAGCTTCTGGGTGCGCGTCTGACCCCCGGCTTGGAAGCGAAGGAAGTACACCCCGCTGGAAAGGTCGCTTACGTCGACTGGGCGCTCGTGGCGGCCGTCCTGCTCCCCCTCGACCACTGTCCGCACCTGCTGGCCCAGAGTGTTGTACAGGCGGATCGTCACCTCCCGGGCCTCCGGCAGCGCGTACCGGACCGTCGTCCGGTTCTGGGCGGGGTTCGGGTACGTCCCCAACAGCTGCACCTGATCGATACTGCGCTCAACGGTAACCGGATCGCTGTGGTGGGCACTGCCGTCCGTGTCGACCTGCTTGAGCCGATATCTTGGCTTATCGGCCTCGTAGGGCAAGTCGGTGTCGGCAAATCGGTACGACGTCGGTCCAGTCGTGGTGCCGGCCCCCTCGACTCGACCGATTTGGGTCCACGTTCCGTCCTTCCTGCCCTCTGTTTCGGCCAAGCGGCGTTCAACCTCGAATCCAGCATTGTTCGTCTCGGAGGCGGTCTGCCACGTCAGGCGCACCGTCTCCCCATCGACCGTCGCCTCAAAGTCGGTCAGCTCCACCGGCAGCGGCTCCGTGTCGCTCCCCAGCGCAAACTCGCTGAAGCTTGTCGTCTTCGCCGAGAGCGTATCGTCGTCAATATTGTCGGGGGTCCCGTTGTTGTCGACAGTGGTCTCCAGCATCTCGAATGTGCCGGTCCCAACCTCGTCCCGCTTGTAAATCGTGACGTTGGTTGGGTCGTCAACGCCGGCGAGCGTACCGACGGCCAAGCGCACCGTCGTCGTGTCGAACTCAAGACTGCTTTCCGCTTCGATTGTCAACCGGTCCTCGCTAACGTTGTCCTTACTGATGCCGTCGGTTCCCTCGGGCTCTGTGGCATACCGGTTGACGGTCACCGCTCCGGCGTTGTTGACCTCGGAGAAGAAGTCCAGGCTGGTGCCGGTATTCTCAAAAGCGACGCGCTCCCTTTCGTCGACCGTGCGCGTGTCGGAGGCGACGGCGAAACAGTTGAGGCGAGGAAAGGCCAGCCCGTTTTTCGGGTCCGTTACGTGAGTCGGCGAAGCCGTAAGTGAAGATTCGAGCTCTTCAACTGTCGGATCGATTTCGGAGTCCAGGAGCAAAGCGGCACAGCCTGCGGCATGAGGCGCCGCCGCAGACGTACCGCCGAAAAACGAGGTCTCATTCCCCCGCCCCGATGTCTGAATGCCTTGGCCAGGGGCCACCAGATCAAGATGCTGATTGCTGTTCGTGAAACCAGTCACATTATCCCCATCATCGGTGGCCCCGACAGATACGACCCCGCTCAGACACGCGGGCGACGCAATCTCTGTAGCCGATCCCTTATTCATTGAAGAGGCCAATGCAATCGTCCCTTGCGATCGTAGTGTGTTGATTGCGGATGCGCCCGCCATATTCCAAGAGGTAGTGCTATCGCACTCGGAGGCAAACTGAGCGTCGGTGCCTAAGCTCATGTTGATAACCTGAATCCCGAGCTCTGAATTGTTGATTATGTAATCAAGAGCAGCGGTGATCTCAGAAAAGGAGGAAAACCTGTTGTCTGAGTTGAGCACTTTGATTGCTACGATCTCCGCGTCCGGGGCCACACCCTCAGGAGCGTGAACACCGTCGGACGTGAGGATTCCAGTCACGCTTGTGCCATGACCGTGATCGTCTTCCGCAGCCCCGTCTCCGGATTGCCGATCGGTACCGTCCGGGCACTGACCCTCTCCATTGAAGTTCAGAAAACAAGCTTCGTGTGCCAGATCGTTCGTCAAGTCCTCGTGATCAGTGTCGACTCCGCTGTCCAGCACGGCCACGGTCGCTTCTCCTCCCTTGACCCCCTCGTCGTGCCACTGGTCTGCGTCAACAATCTCCACGCTGGTGTCTAGGCTCCCACCTCCCCCTGCCTCCAGATCGATGCGACGCACTTTTGAGTGCTCTGCAAGTCGGTTGAGGGCGGTCTCTGAAGCAGCAATGCCCACGAACGCGGGTACAGATTTATACCTGTGTATTACCTGAAACTCTGAGGAGGAGACTTTGGAGAGGACCTGGGCCTGCAAGTTTTGCACGTTTTGGTTCAGGGTTTTCGTATTGACATCTTTCTTCTTCGATGGGGACGGCTCCTCAAGCGCCACGACAATGCGGGGATTCTCTCCGCTTGCGATCGATTCTTCGACTCCCGGACCGAGTTTCTTCTGCGGCCTTTCCTGGCCAAAGACAGTTCCGAAAGAAAACAGCAGGATAAAAATTGGGAAGAGTAGCCTATATGCGGAGCGATTCATCCCACCAAAGGTCTTACTTCAGGAGGCGTGAAGAGGAAGAGTGTTCTTAAGGGTAACTCTCTTTTGCTAGTAACCTGTTGCACACAGGTCTGATTCCTTTGTTCGTTTCGTCCCGCGCAAAGGACGGTAGGCCGACCGATTCCGCCGTAGGTGTGGCCCAACGAGATCATGCCAGAGAAGCAGCGCCGAGGATGATGGCCGTCCCGACCTAGCAGCCTCGCGAACCGGCACTTGTGCCAGTTCTCCTATTCCTGGTTGTGAGGTAGCCGCACCCCAAAGGTGCTCCCCCGACCCGGGCCTGGGCTTTCGGCCCGCACGGTTCCCCCATACTGCTCCGCGACGGCCTTCACGATCGAAAGGCCAAGCCCCCCTCCGTCTGCGCTCTGCTCTGCCTCGCTCGTCCGGTAGAAGCGGTCAAAGAGACGTTCGCCCTGCTCAGCCTCAAAGCCCATCCCAGAGTCGGAGACCCGAAAAACAACGGCCCCGTCCTCCTGGCTGACATGCACCTGGACCGTCCCCTCTGCGGGGGTGTACTTGAGCGCGTTGTCGAGAAGATGATCGGCAATGAGATCGAGGTCTTCGGAGTCGATCGGCGCCTCGGCCTTCGAGGAGCCATTCCACTCGATCGAAATCCCCTTCGCGTCGGCTTGCGACTCCACGCGGCGGACGCGGTCGCGAACGCGGGCACCTACGTCCATGGGGGAGGGCGTCGGTCGGTCCTCGCGGGCCTCGAGGCGGGAGAGGGTCATGAGTTCCCCCAAGAGCGAGGAGAGCGTCTCGGTGTGCTGCCGAACCACCCGAAGGGCTTTCCGATACTCCGACTCCGAGCGTGGGTTGCGAAGCGTCACGTCGAGCTCACTCTGAATCGCCGTGAGCGGGGTAAACATGTTGTGGGCGGCGTCGGCCCGAAACCGCCGCTCGCGCCGGAGCGCCGAGCGAAGCCGCTGGAGGAGGTTGTTGAAGGTCTCGGCCAGGTCGCTAAGTTCATCCTCGACGCCAAACTCGGTCGGCAGGCTGCCTGACGGGCGATTTTGCATCTCGTTGGCGGCGGCGGTGAGCGACGCGACCGGACGCAGGGCCCGGCGGGCCAGTCCATATCCCACGAGCATGGCCACGCCGACGCCTGCCACGATGCCCAGCATGAGCCACCAGCGCAGGGCATGGAGCTGGCGGTGGATGGGCGACTGGAGCTTCGTCACTTCGAGCCACGAGGCGGACCGCGACGCATTCTCAAGGGGCAGGTACAGCGATTGTGCGGAGGTTTTCCCCCACGTTCTCGTTTGCAGGGTGGACGTGCGCGACCCGGGCAGATCGGCGGAAAGGGTGGGGCGGGACTGGAGCGCGGGGCTTGCCTGGATCACCTCCCCTTCGGGACCGAGCAGGCGAACGAAGGTGCCAGGTGCGGTCTGAAGCGCGTGGGCGGAGGGGGGAGACGAGCGGGGCGGGGGCGCTCCGCCGTGAGTGCGGAGGTGGGCCTGCACCGCTGCGGCCTCCTCGTGGAGCCGCGCCTCCAAATCCTGGTGCAGCCCCAGATGCACGCTCACATATAGAACCGCGACGAAGAGGCTGAGCAGGACCAGCAGGCTCAGGCCGAACCACAGCGCGAGCCGCGTCGAGATCGACAGCCGGGAAAGGAATGCGCGTAGGCTCATGGGGCGGGTGCTCGCAGGTGGTGGCGCTGTGTCCTAATCGGACGCATTCGACGGCGCATGCTCCTCGGAGGCAGGCGATACGCTGAGACGGTACCCGATCCCTCGCTCGGTTTCGATCGTGACCTCCGAGAGGGCGTCATCGCCAAGCTCGACCTTTTCGAGGGCCTGCCGGAGGCTCGATACCGTCACGTCGATGGCGTTGGCCGTCACGTCGTACGGGGAGCCCCAGACGCGCTCGGCGATGGTCGTCCGGGTGACGACCGTTTCTTTCTGGCGGAGCAGCAGTTCGAGCAAGCGATACGCCTTCGGCCGCAGGTCCAGCGAGGACGGCCCGTAGCGCACGGTTCGGCGAGCGGTGTCCATCGTCAGGGCCCCGGCCTGCAGGTGCGTCTTCTGGGTCTCCGGCGAAGCGGACTCCTGCTGGGCACGCCGGGCAAGGGCCCGGAGGCGGGCAAGCAGCTCCTCAAACGAAAACGGCTTGGTCAGGTAGTCGTCGGCCCCGGCGTCGAGGCCGGCGACCCGGTGGTCGACGTCCTGGAGAGCGGTGAGCATGAGCACGGGCGTGGTGTCGCCTTCCTCCCGTAGCCGCTCGATGAGCGTGCGCCCATCCAGGCCCGGCAGCCGCCAGTCCACGATGAGGGCGACGTAGGTTCCTGCCAGCGCCTCGGTCAGCCCCTCTTCGCCCGTTCGCGTCCAGTCGACGAGGTAGCCCTCTTCTTCGAGCCCCCGCTTAATGGGGCCGGCCACGTCCTCCTCGTCTTCGATAAACAGGAGGCGCTGGGTTGTGGAGGAGACACCGGTAGGCATGGGCAGGACGCGACGTCGAACCTTTCAGATTTTTCAGGTCACCGACAACCTGTTAACAGCCGCCGAGACGTATGTTTTTGACACGTTCGCTGCTCCGTTGATCAACCCCGCCGCCTGCCATGTGGTCGTTCGTGCTGGGGCTGGGGGGCTGGACCGCCGTTCTCCTCTGGGCATGGGCCCAGGTCGGACGCTCGCTCAGCGGTCCGGTTCGGGGCGAGGCGAGCGCGGAAAAGCAACGAGCGGCTGGCCCGCGCCTGGACGGTGGGGGGCAGCACGGTCCCGACGACGTGATCACAACAGTCCCTCACGGTTAACGCATGCCCCACGTTTCTTTTCGCACGGCTCTTCTTTTGGTGGCCGTTGCGTGCCTGCTTGGGACGACGGCCCGGACCGTGGAGGCACAGCCTGGAGCCCGGTCGTCGTCGGGGGAAATCGGCACGCCCGCCCTCCCTGCCACGGGCAGCGCCTCGCCCTTTCAAGCAGCCGACTCGCTCCGAACGGTGGGGCTCCGCGAGGCGCTGCGTCTTTTCCGGGAAAACAACCTGTCGCTCCGGCGGGCCCAGTCGGAGGCGCAGGCACTTCAAGGAGAGGCGCGGCAGGCGGACGCCTATCCCAACCCGACGTTCCAGGCCACGCATGAGCCTCTGTGGCGCGATGGGGAGAGCCAGTCGGAGACCTACCTGAACCTCAGTCAACGAATCGAGTGGAGCGGCCGCTCCGCCCGGATCCGGTCCGCCCGAGAGAGAGCAGCGGCCGCCGAGGCCCGGGCCGCGGCGGACAGCATCCGACTCGTCCTGCAGGTGACCGAGGCCTACGTTGAGGCCGCCACCGCCGAGACGCGCCGTCACCGTCTGGTGCAGGTAACCCGCGTCTTTCGGCGGGCCGACTCCAGCATGGCCGAACGGAGGGGCGAGGGCGACGTGTCCGGCTACGCCGTCCGGCGCATCCGGCTGGAACGGGCCCGGTACGAGCAGCGCCTGGCGGCGGCCCGGCTGGAGGCGCGAACCGCCCGGCGACAGCTTGCGCTTCTGATTCTTCCGGAGGGGGCGCCGTCGGTGGCGGCCGAGTCGCTTCCATCGAGCATGCCGTCCTCCATTTCCGAACGGAACGCCCTCCGCACGGCGTTTCGGCAGCGCCCGGAGCTGCGCCGCTGGCAGTCGGCGGTCGAGGCCCAGAAGGCCGCCCGCCGGGCCGCCCGCCGAGAGGCGTGGCCCGATCCGTCCGTGACCGCCGGCTACAAGCGGCAGTCCGACGGGTTTGAGGGTGCCTTTCTCGGCGTCGGCATTCCCCTCCCCCTGTTCGACCGCAACCGGGGGGCCGCCGAGGCCGAGTCCGCCCGGCTTCAGGCCGCGCAGACCCAACAGACGCTCGCCCGCCGCCAGATCCGACGCGAGGTGCGCCGGGCCCATGCCGCGTACACGTCTGCGCGCCGCCAGGCCCAGCTTCTTGGAGACGACCTGCTGCGGGGCACGGGCGACCTGCTCCGCATCGCGCAGACCAGCTACGACGAAGGAGAGATGTCCCTCGTCGAACTCCTCGACGCGGCGGACGCGTACCGCGACGCCCGCCTCCGGGCCGTGAGGCTCCGGGCCGATCTCTGGACGCGATACTTCAGGTTGCTCCGTGCGATGGGGAAGCCGCTCACCCTGCCGTAATACCAAGTGCCAGTGTTCGCTATGAATCTTTTTCCGCCCGAAACGTCCGCTTCGCTCCCGATTTCGGGCGACCTCTTCTTCGGTGCCGAAGGCTTTCGGCACGCACCGCAGTTCGTCCCGACGGCCGTCGCGACCGAAGAACAAGCAGCCGGGATACGTACCGACCACTGTCGGTGCCGCTTGCGTCCCCGGCGGAAGGGGCATAGTGAACGTTCGCAGATGGCATAACTCGTTTTTCCGTTTCGATTCCTCTTTCAAATACGACCCCTCCACGCCATGAATCGTAGTTGGACCTCTTCGATTTCCACCGCCCTTCTTGCCCTTGCGCTCACCCTCACGCTTCCGGCCTGCGGAGGCGACAGTGAGGGCAGTCACTCGCACGGGGGCGACAGCCACTCGCACGAGCAGGCCGCCAGCCACGAAAACGGTGATCACGCTCACGATGGCGACCACGCACACGAGGATACCTCAAGGACCCGCCTCGATACCTCCGGCATGAACGCGGACAGCACTCACGAGCATGAGGAGGAGGGACACAGTCACGGCGGAGAGGAACACAGCCACGAGTAGGATCATGCGGGCACGTTTGGGCACAATGCCCGTCTTGCGGAGGGCAATTTCGAACCGCCGCTTGTGACGAACGCCCGATCTTAGAACCGACCCCAGTACGCCACGCCATGACGAAGCAGCTTGTACTTTTTTCGATTCTCGCACTCCTGGGGACTGGATGCGGGGAGCAATCGCCGCAGGAGATCGCGGCCGGGGAGGAGACCGGCCTCCCGAGTCAGGCCGTAACCGTCTGGTCTCCGGAGACTGAGCTGTTCTACGAGCATCCACTCTTGGTAGCCGGCCGCGAGAGTGGTCCGTGGGCCATCCACGCAACCCATCTCGACGGTTTTCGGCCGGTGACGGACGGCTCGCTCACGCTCCGCTTCCGACGATCCGACGGGGCAGCGTACGTGCATACGGCAGATGCGCCGTCACGTCCTGGGATCTTCACGCCGCAGCCCACCATTCCGGAAGCCGGGACGTTTCGGCTCTTCGTGATCGTGGAGAGCCCGCACGTACAGGACACGCTTGAGGTGGGGGACGTGAATGTATACGAGTCCGCAGACGCTGTGCCGACGCCGCCGTCAACGACGGCTGAGATCTCGTACCTGAAAGAGCAGCAGTGGGAGACGTCATTCGGGGTTGCGGAGGCCCGAGAGCGGTCGGTGCAGCGGTCGATTGAGGCCCCCGGCACGGTCGAGCCGGTGGCCGGGCAGTTTGCAAAGGTGTCGGCCCCGGTGAGCGGCCTCACGCCGGCTCGTGCAAACCTGGACATGCCCGTCCCCGGCGATCGGGTGCGGGAGGGGCAGACGCTGGGGGTCCTCAGCCCGTCGGGGGGAGAGGGGTCCTACGCCGAGCTGAAGGGCCGCGTCGAGCGACTGGAGCGGGAGGTCCGCCGGACCGAACGGCTGGTGAAGGCGGAGGCAATTCCTCAAAAGCGGCTCGTGGAGGCGCGGCACGACCTGGAGCTGGCCCGGGCGGCCCTCGAATCGATGGGGGGAACCGGTGAGGAAGGAGAATCGCAGCTCGCATCGACGTCCCCCCAGGCCTCCACGAGCAGTGCCAGTTTCAACTACGACCTGAAGGCCCCGATCAGCGGCCGGGTCCAGGAGCGGCACTTGGCGCCGGGGAGCCGCGTGGGGGTGGGCACGGTCCTCTACACGATTGTCGACCCGAGCCGCGTGTGGATTCGTCTCCGCGTGCCCGCCGAACACGCGGCCGCCGCGAGTCAGGTTACGGGAGCCGTTTTCACGGTCGAGGGAAGCGACACCCCCCACAAGGCGAGCCGGGTGGTCTCGACGGGCGCCACGATCGACACGGACACGCGAACGCTTCCCGTCCGGCTCGAAGCGCCCAATCCGAACGGCGCGCTCAAAATCGGCATGATGGCCGACGCCCGGCTCCTTCTCGAAGACAGTACATCCGGGGTTACGATTCCGAACGAGGCCATCCAGACCGAAGACGGTCGGCCGGTGGCCTACGTGCAAACCGGGGGCGAATCCTTCGAGCGGCGGCCGCTCCAGCTCGGCCCCACCGACGGGCAGCATACCCTCGTGGAGCAGGGCGTCCAGGCGGGCGAGCACGTCGTCACCGCCGGGGCCTATCAGGTCTACCTCGCCTCCCTCAACACCGGTCAGATCGGCCACGGGCACACTCATTAACTACGTATTTGCGTGTGGGCGTCTGGGCGTTTAGGCGGAGGGGACGGCATGTCCCGAGGCCTTCCGACAGTCCACTCGCGCACGCCCACACCCCCCCCTCACACACGCCCATACGCGAAAACATGCTCGATCGCACGATTCAGTGGGCCCTTACGAATCGGCTGACGACGCTCGTCGCCGCCGCGCTCCTGCTCGCAGCAGGCGGCTACGCGGCCCTCACGATGCCGGTCGACGTGTTTCCGGACCTGACCGCCCCGCGGGTGACGGTCGTTACCGAGTCGCACGGCATGGCGCCCGAGGAGGTCGAGAAGCTGGTGACCTACCCCATTGAGACGGCCGTGAACGGGGCCGCCAGCGTCCGGCGCGTGCGGTCCAGCTCCGCGCAGGGCTACGCCATCGTGTGGGTCGAGTTCGAGTGGGGCACCGACATCTACCAGGCCCGCCAGATCGTGAGCGAGAAGCTCCAGCTCGTGGGCGGCCAGCTGCCGGACGGCGTAGATGCGCCCGTGATGGCCCCCATCACGTCCATCATGGGCGAAATTTTGCTCGTCGGCCTCACCAGCGAGGAGCACTCGATGCGCGAGGTACGAACCGCCGCGGACCGCGTCGTGCGGCGGCGGCTGTTGGCCGTCGACGGCGTCGCGCAGGTCATTCCCCACGGGGGCGAGGTGAAGGCCTATCAGGTGATTGCCGACCAGGAGCGGATGCGCACGCTTGGGCTCTCACTGTCGGCGGTGATGGACGCGGCGGAAGGGTCCAACGAAAATGCGGCGGGCGGCGTCTACCAGCAGGACGGCCGCGAGGTGCTCATCCGCGGCGTCGGGCGGACCCACGAAATCCGAGAGATCGGGGCGACGGTCGTGGCAAGCCGCGACGGGGCGCCGATCCGGCTTCGGGACGTGGCGGAGGTGAAAGTGGGCGCCCAGCGCCCCCGTCTTGGCACCGGATCCGTAAACGGCGAGCCCGCGGTGATCGTCTCCATCCAGAAACAGCCCGGCGCCAATACGCTCGAACTCACCGATCGGGTTGCGGCCGAACTCGATCAGGTCGAGCAGCAGCTTCCCACCGGGATGGAGGTGAACCGATCGATCTTCCGGCAGGCCGACTTTATCTCGCTGGCCGTAAACAACGTGATCGAGGCGCTGCGCGACGGGGCGCTCCTCGTCATCCTCATCCTGTTCCTCTTCCTGTGGAACGTGCGCACGACGGCCATTTCGATTCTCGCGATCCCGCTCTCGCTGTCGGTGGCCCTGGTAGTGATGTACGGCCTCGGCATCACGATCAATACCATGACGCTCGGGGGATTGGCCATCGCGATCGGCGCGCTCGTGGACGACGCGATTATCGACGTGGAGAACGTCTTTCGGCGATTGAAGGAGAATGCGCAGCGGTCGGAGGAGGAGCAGAACCCCGTCCTCCAGGTGGTCTACGAGGCGTCGATGGAGGTGCGCGGCCCCATCCTGAATGCCACGCTCATTATCAGCGTCGTCTTCGTCCCACTCTTCTTTCTGTCCGGCGTGCAGGGTCGGCTCCTGCAGCCGTTAGGCCTGGCCTACATCGTCGCGATTCTGGCTTCGCTCCTCGTGGCGGTAACGGTGACGCCCGTGCTCTGCTACTACCTGCTTCCGCAAGCGTCGACGGTCCAGGAGGGAGAGGACACCTGGCTCGTGCGGCGGTTGCACAGCGCGTATCGCTCGACGCTGGACTGGGTGCTGCGGCACTCCCGCTTCGTGATCGGGGCTGCGGTTCTGCTTCTGGCGGCCACGCTGGCCACGCTCCCGTTCATGGGACGGGGCTTCCTGCCGGAGTTCCAGGAGGGGACGCTCGTCATCAGTGCCGTCACGGCGCCGGGCACGAGCCTGAAGGCCTCCACCGATATCGCCCGGGAGATTGAGGAGCGGCTGCTGGAGCATCCGGCCGTCGAGGCCACCTCTCGCCGCACCGGCCGCGCCGAGCTGAGCGCCCACGCGCAGGGCGCCAATGCCTCCGAGATTGACGTGCAGGTGGACCTCTCGGCGATGGAGATGAGCGCGGTCACCGCTGACGTGCGCGCTCGCCTCTCGTCGATCCCGGGGACCAACATCACGATCGGCCAGCCCATTGGCCACCGCATCGACCATATGCTGTCGGGCACGCGAACAGACATCGCCCTGAAGATTTTTGGGCCCGACCTCTACCGGCTGCGCGACCTGGCAGAGCAGGTACGGGGAGCCATTGCGGGCACCGACGGCCTCGTTGACCTATCTGTGGAGCAGCAGGCCGATGTGTCCCAGCTTCGCCTCTACGCCCGGCGGCAACAGATGGCCAAGTACGGCCTCACCCCCGGGCGGCTCAACCACACCATTGAAGCCCTTCTGGGGGGCGAGGTTGTTTCTCAGGTGCGCGAGGGACAGCAGACCTTTGGCCTCACCGTGCGGCTCGACTCTTCGCGCCGCGCCGGGGCCGAGTCGATCCGCAACGTCCTCATCGACACGCCCGCCGGGCCGAGGGTCCCGATCTCTCGTCTCGCCCAGGTGCAGTACGAGCGCGGTCCCAACACCGTCAGCCGCGAGGACGTGCAGCGAAAGATCGTCGTTTCGGCCAACACGAGCGGTCGGGACGTGGGCAGCGTCGTGGCCGACCTGCAGCGGCGCATCGCCGGGCAGGTCGATCTGCCGGAGAACTACTACTACGAAATTGGCGGGCAGTACGAAAATGCCCAGCAGGCCTCCCGGCGGATCGGGGGTCTCTCGCTGGTCGCGCTCCTGGTCGTCTTTCTCCTCCTTTACCAGGAGTTTGGGAGCGCCCGGGCGGCGACGCTCGTCCTCGTGAACCTGCCGCTCGCCCTCACCGGCGGGGTGGCCGCGCTCTTTCTCTTCCTCGGCGGCACGCTCGACATTGCGGCGATGGTCGGCTTCGTGACGCTCTTCGGCATTGCCGTGCGGAACGGCATCCTCCTCGTGAGCCACTACATCACCCTGATCGAAGAGGGCCAGTCCCTTCGCGAGGCGGTCGTGCAAGGCTCGCTGGAGCGGCTCAATCCCATTTTGATGACGGCCCTCACGGCGGGGCTTGCGCTCATCCCCCTGGCGCTCGGGGGCGGGGAGCCGGGCAAAGAGATTCAAACGCCCCTCGCCATCGTGACGATCGGCGGACTTCTCACCTCAACATTCCTCAACATGGTCGTCGTGCCCGTCCTCTTCGACCGCTTCGGCGACGCGGAGCAGCTGCGGCAGGAGCGGGCGGAAGAGCTCGCGGCGTGATTCTCGCTACGTGTGGGTCCGCGACGACGCGGGGACGGGACATTTATGGAGGATAGAGGCCGAGATGTGGAGATCTCTCCACCAGAATCGGGCTCACCGCTGCGCATCCTCGAAGACACTGTGCTCCTCGTGGCGGGCCTTCTGGGAACGGGGCTCCTTCTCTCCCGAAATCGCTTCGAAACAGAGGCTCGGACGCGGAGCCCAGCGATGGAGAGCACGCCGTAGACAAGCGGGATCGCAGGACGGTGTCGCGTTGGGAGAGGTCGAATCGTGACCGATGAGAAATAGGGGGGCACTCTGATCGCGAGTTCAGCCCTGACAGTCACCCTGACACTGGAATGCTCCGCCCTGATAGAAGTGATGCTCGGATCAGCTTTCAGCGCTGCGAGCACTGAAAAA
>CAZRPQ010000032.1:0-12554 GCA_964601725.1 uncultured Salinivenus sp.
TCGCGGACGGTCAGCATCGGGTCATGAGTTGATGAGTCATGAGTTGATGAGTCATAGGGGTGGACGTGTCGGGGTTGTCACTGATACGACGAAGGCAGATTCGTGGCCCCCTCGTGACTCATGACTCGTAGCTCACGATACTACGAGATCGACGGAGGCAGCCTCCCCCGATGCGTCATGCCTGTCGCTCCTGGACAGGAGCCGGTTATCGCCGGAACCGAATGTCCTGCACGCGGCGGGCGATGGAGACGACGAAGCCCATCGTGAGTACGATGATGCCAATCCAGAGGATGCTGATGAGCGGCTTCGTGTAAGCCTGCACCACCACCCAGTTGTCGGGCATCACGTCAACCCCCTTCACGGAGAACGTCGCCTGGCCACTGTTCGCGTCCATTTCGGTGAACGACATGCGGAGGTCCCAGTCCTCGACCCGGCTCTTGATGTACCGCTGGGAGTTGTCGTTCATCACAACGTAGATGGGCATGAGCGCCCGCGTCTCCCGCGTGTCCAGGTTCGTGATCTGGAGCTGGGCTCCCACCGCGATTTGGGCGTCCTCAGGGACGCGCTCGTCCGTGGCCGTGGCCTCCATGCCCCCGCCCGGCCCCTTCATCACCTCGAAGCCGCGGAAGGCGACCGCGAACTCCTGCCCCCCGAGCAGGGTGGAGTCGCCCTCGGCCAGCTGAAACTCCCCGCCCGGCGGGCCCTCCTCCTGCCCGATGCCGGT
Organism: uncultured Salinivenus sp.; assembly: GCA_964601725.1. Lineage (GTDB taxonomy): Bacteria > Bacteroidota > Rhodothermia > Rhodothermales > Salinibacteraceae > Salinibacter. The sequence goes on from CAZRPQ010000032.1 coordinate 725, forward strand.
GGCCTCCTTCGGGGTGACGGCCACAAACAGGTCTTTCTCGAAGAATGCCTTGACGGCCGGGTGCTTGAACCACTGGTCGTTGCTGCCTTGATAGGCCACCGGCTTCATCGTGGAACTTCGGCCCTTCGGATCACGCACGTCGAGGATGTACTGCCCACGGCCCCGGTCGGTGGTCGTCTTGTCCCGATAGGTGACCCTGTAGCCGTTCACGGCGCGCGTCTGCCCCTTGGCCACCACGAAGTTTTCGCGCGGCATCTGGTCTTCGTCGGCCAAGTGGGGCTCGCCGATGCGCGGCAGGGCCCGGTCGAAGCCGCTCGACGCGATGACGCCCAGAACCATGAGCGCAAACCCTACGTGCGCCAGCGCCCCGCCGGCCATGCGCGGATTGCCCCGGAGGGTGCGCCAGAGCACCGTCCCATTTCCGAATAGCGAGAAGAAGCCCACGAAGAGCAACAGGAGCATCTGAATGGCCTGCCCGTACGCCACCCAAAAGTTCTTGAGGCCACCGAGCAGGTTGGCCGAGGCCGTCTGAGGCGCCCCGCTGCTCCCCGCCGGGATGGTGAGGGCCTGCTCCGCGAACGGCGTAAAGACGAGGATTGCGATGGTACTCGCGGTGGCCAGGGCAATCGGCCGAAATAGAACCTGATTCACCGTCGCGACGTCCATCTTCTTCCACCAGAACAGCTGGCCGAGCCCGGCGAGGAAAACGAAGCCGAGGGCCAGCGGGAGCGTCCACTTGTTGTAGAACGACTGGGGGACGGCCGAGGGGTTGTCGCGAAAGATCTGCCCGAAGATCGGCGCGCTCGTGCCCAGGATGATGACGGCAGCCGTGGCCGTCAGCAGCACGGCGCCGCTCAGCACCATAAACTCGCGCGAGAGGGTGCGCGGCTCTTCGTCGGGCACAGGAAGCTCTCCGTACCGGTGGATGAACAGGCCCATGCCCAGCGTACCGAGGACCGCAATCCAGAGGAGGAGTTGGTTGTAGAGGCCCAGGCTGACGAATGAGTGGACCGACACGTCCCCCAGAATGCCGCTGCGGGTGAGGAACGTGGAGTAGACGACGAACAGGTACGCGGCGATGGAGAGGAGGAGGGACGCCTTCTGACTCGACCCGCTCTTCTTCTGCACCAGCATCGTGTGGAAGGCGGCCACGCCCAGGAGCCAGGGCACGAGCGACGAGTTCTCGACCGGGTCCCAGGCCCAGTAGCCCCCGAACGAGAGTGTGACGTAGGCCCAGTAACCGCCCATCGCGATGGCCACGCCCAGGGCCGCGACGGCGAACAGGGTCCACGGCAGGGCCGGCCGTACCCACTGCGTGTAGCGCTTCTTCCAGAGGGCCGCGATGGCGAACGCGAAGGGGACCACCATCGCCGAGAAGCCCAGGAAGAGCACGGGCGGGTGGATGGTCATCCAGGGATTTTGGAGCAGGTCGTTAAGCCCCTGTCCGTCGGCCGGGACGAAGCCGGGATTTTGCTGGAAGATGGGGGCATCGGTAAACTTCTCCGAAAGCGTCATAAACGGCGACGAGCCGATCTCGACCGGACCGAACTGCAGTCCCACGATCATCGAGAGGAGGAACAGCTGGGAGAGCCCCACGATGGCCATCACCGCGGTCTCGTACTCCCGTTTGACGTAGGCGATGAGGAGCCCCCCCACGACGCACATTGCAAGGGCCCAGAAGAGAAACGAGCCCTCCTGCCCTGCCCAAAACGTGGAGAAGAGGTAGTGGAGAGGGAGGTCGTTGGAGGACTGCTGGTAGACGTACGCGTACTGGTACTGGTGGGTAAGAATCAGATACCAGAGCACCCCGGAAGCGGCCCCCACGGCCGCCCCCATCGTGCCCCAAGCGATGCGTCCTACTCGTTTCCAGGCACCTGCGGGGCCTGAGGGCTCGTCGATGCGGGTGGCCTGAAAGAACGCGAAGGCCGACAGACCGCACACCACGAATGCGGTGAGAAGGAGAAGTTCGCCGATTGTGCCAAGCATATGAATCCACCGAAAGACCGAAGCAAACTCGGAAATAGTTGAAATTACAGAGCGGGAGGCGGTTCCTTCGCTGACCCCGTAGGAGACGCCGTTTCGAGTTGGTACGCAAACGTTTCAGAGAAACCGGGTCGTTGGCCCGCCGGGCGGTTTCCGGGGGGCATGAGGAACGGCTGCAACGCCAGGGACCCGCCAGCGTCCTCCAGTTTCCGCCTGTGCTCATGGAACCTTGGGCCTCGGATTGCTTTCCGATGGGCAAAGGCCCCTCTCCCTTGCTGCTCGCTCCAGACCCATGGAAATCCGTACCATCACGGCATGGATAAAAACGGGCCTTGGTCGAGGCAGGGAGCTCCGCTTCCTCGGGTTCTTTGTCATCGGCTGCTTTGTAATCGGCATAGTCGGCTGCGCCACCACGCAGCACGCCGGGGAACGTGGGCTCCCGGAGACGCGGGGGACCGCCAGCTATTACGCGGACAAGTACGCGGGACGGACCACGGCCAACGGGGAAATCTTCAACCAAGAGGCCCTGACGGCCGCCCATCGCAGTCTTCCGTTCGGGACTCGCGTCCGCGCGACCCGCGTCGATCACACCGAGAGGCCCTCTGTGGTCGTGCGGATCAATGATCGGGGCCCGTTCGAGGACGCTCGCATCATCGACCTCTCGAAGGAAGCCGCGCAGCGTCTGCAGATGATTCGCGACGGGGTTGCAGAGGTAAAGCTGGAAGTTGTCTCGTACCCGGCGGGAACGGAGCCCGCCCCGTCGGATTCGTCGGAATCAGAGTCGTCTGGGGCCGGCGCGTCGGACGTAGCGTGGTAGAGCCGCTGCTCCGGAGCGTTGGGGTGTCCCCTCGGGTCGGACTGCCGACGGGCGTGCCTCCTTACGCCCCATAAATTGAGAAAGGAGGCCGGTCCGAAAGCGTTCGGACCTGACCTCCCCAATCAAGATCAAATACCAGTTCGAGCGGAGATTCCTGCGATGTGCATGAGAATCTGATGGCCCGTACAAGCCCCCGGGGCGCCTCAACGTCCTTTCGGTCGGAACGCGCCGTCGAGCGAAACGGACTACGGCTTCTCCGTGGCTACGAAGTCCGCGCGCTCGCCCGACGGGGTGCTCACCACGCCCGTCACCTCAACCGAGAAGCTCTTCTCGCGCTCGCGACTTCGGTCGTAAAGAATGCCCTCGAAGGTTGCATCTTCCTCCTCGTCGGCAAGAGGCTCAATTTCTTCCGCGTCCTCTCCGAAGAAGACCCCTTTGTAGGCCTTGCCATACACAGTTTTTTCAGAATAGGCGAACCCCTCTCCCTCCATGCCGTTAAGCGTTGCGTCGTGCAAATCGTACAGACTCATGGTCGTACAGAAGATTTGAATGGGACAGTGTTTGCGATGCAAGACGCTCAGGAATTGCCGCCTAGTCCGGCCCTGAATCGCCTGCAAGTGGGAGTGAAGCGGATCGACGGGGAGACCGGACAGGAGTATAGCCGAGCCGTCAGTCCCTGCGCGTCACGAAGGCCTTCGAAGCATCCGCCTCGTGTAGAACCTCCCGTAAGGCTACCAAAACCGTCTTTTGTACGAAGCGGAGGCCCATCAGTTCATCCCCGGTGTTTGGGCCTCCCGCCTGAGGGGGAGGGGGCCGTATCCCCTCGTCGCCCGCGCATGCTTGTCGTTTCATTCTTCGTCCATGCCTGAGCCTGCGTTCGATCCAGACCGCGTTCGAGAGGCCCAAGACGGCGACGAGCAGGCCCGAAACGGACTGCTCCGCCGGCTGGAGCCCATTCTGCGGGGCTACTTCATTAAGCGCATCGGGGCTGAGACCGACGTCGACGATCTGGTGCAGAACACGCTTGTTCGCATTCACGAAAGCCTCGATGACCTCGAGAAGCCAGGCAGCCTGAAGTCGTTTTCCATGAAGGCGGCACTGTTTGAGCTGCAGGATTACTACCGGGGGCGCTACGACATGAAGGAGAGCCTGCGGGACCCCGATCTTCCCCTGGGGCAGTCGACGGACCCGGACGACCGGAGTGCTCACGTGGACGTGGAGAAGGCGCTTGAGGCACTCTCCCCGAAGGCGCGGCGAATCATGGAGCTCCGAGAATACGGCTACCTCTACCGCGAGATCGCCCAGATGCTTGACACCACCGAGGCGGCGGTCAAGATGCAGGTCAAACGGGCCTTTGAGACCATGAAGGAGGCGCTGAGTGTCCTACTGATTCTCGTCTGGTTTTTCGGGCTGTAGTCGGAATTCCCAAGCTGTTACTTTCTCTGCGGAGAGGGCGGCCCATTCCCTGTACTTTCATCCAACGCCAGCAGGACCCCGACGCCGTTCTGACAGGCCTTGGAATCGGTTCTTTTTGCTGATGGACACGATTTTACAGGACGATGGACGACGGATACAGTCCGCTTCTTTTTGAAGACGACCTCTCTCCCGATCAGCAGGCAGCGTTGCGCGAGCGGCTCGAAGAGGACCCGGAGCTGGCTGAGGGGTGGGCGCGTTGGCAGCGCGTGCGCGCTCAGTTGCGGCGCCGCCTCCAGGAGCGTCTCCCCGATCGTCGCCTCCTCGTGCTGTACGCGCTCGATCAGGAGGGGCGCAGCGACGCGCTCACGCACGACGAACAGGAGGCCCTCGACGCGGCCCGCGACGACATCGCCGAGGCCATCGAGGCCGTTCCGGCGCTCAACCGGGTCGTCGAGCGCATTCAGGAGGAACGCGCCGACTTCGAGACGGTGTGGGCGCAGCATCAAGAGGAGGCCCGGCCCGGGACCGCCGATTCGGAGCGCCGGTCCCGCCCCGCCCGCGATGAGCGATCTCCCCGCCCACCCGCCCGGTCCCGGGAAAGGGAGGGGGAGCGTCGCTGGACGTGGCGGCTCACGGTAGCGGCCCTGCTCATTGGTGCCGCCGTGTTGGCGATTTTCTACGGGCCGGGGGAGGCGTCGCGGACAACCGTAACGGCCGGGGCTGATGAGCAGCGGGTCGTGGAATTGAATGACGGCTCAACGGTCCGACTCGTGGGCGCGGCCACGCTGTCCTACGACCCTGAAATGAGCACGACGGAAGATCGGCGCGTCACGCTTGCACGCGGTCGAGCGTACTTCGACGTGGTGCATCGGGACGATGCCTCGTTCGTTGTGAACACGCCGGCCGCCCGGGCTGAGGTCCTCGGCACACAGTTTGGCGTCACGACGGGGAGCGACACGACTGAGGTTGTGCTCGTGGAGGGAAAGGTGCGGGTCGGACCGGACGACGAGGCGAAGGCCGAGGCCATGGTGCTGGAGCCGGGCGAGCGCAGTACTGTCCAGCGCGGACAGGCCCCGTCGCCCCCCCAGTCCGCGGACCTGACCCAGGCGCTCGACTGGACCGGGTTGTTTGTCTTCCGGTCGGTGCCCACCAAAACGATTGCTCAGCGCCTGAGTGCGCACTACGACGTGTCCATCTCGGTGGCGCCGGCCCTGGCCGATGAGCCGGTCACGGGCACCTTCGAGCGCGAGCAGCCGGTCTCGCAGGTTCTCGAGACCGTCGCCCGCACGCTGGGGGCGGAGGTAGAAACAGAGAAGGGCACCTATCGACTTGAGCCCGCGTCCTGAGTACACGTTTTCGTAGCGGGCAGGCCCGAACCCCATTCTAGGTCCCCGCGTCGTCAACGGTCGGTTTTCTCGGAAGCCCGGAACGTTCATCTCTTAGCGCTGCAGCGTCTGGCGCTCCGAACTCGCCTGAAGGGAGACCGACCCTACCGGTTCTGGCGGCGTTCTCGACGGGAATCTGTGTCCCCCTGAACGAAGGCACGTACGGAGAGTAGAACAGTGTTCGCCCGACTCTCCGGTTCAGTTCAGCGAGGATCGTGCCGCGCTTTGTGTTTGTGCTTATCATCGCGCTGGTCGGGCCGGCGGCCCTCGGTGGCACGGGCGTCCGGGCACAAGCGCCCATTCAAATCCGCGTGACCGACGCCCCCCTCAAAACAGCCCTCGTTCAGGCCCGGGCCCAGGCCGACCTTGACCTCGTCTACGCCGAGCGGCTCGTGCAGGGGCGGACCACGAGCTGCACCTACGAGGGGGCCGACCGGGCGGCGGCCCTTGACTGTATCCTCGACGGTACCGGCGTGCAGGCCGAGCGGGTGCGCCGCCGTCAGTACGTCCTCGTGGCCGCGTCTCCCGAACAGGAGGAAGAGAAAACATCCCGTGTGTCCCTCAACGGATACGTGCTGGACGCAGAAACCGGGGAGCGACTGCCCGGCGCCCACGTCTATCTTACGGAGCTAACGGCCGGCACCACGACGAATCGGGACGGATATTTCGCTGTCTCGAATCTGCCTCCCAAAGCTTACGACGTGCGTGTCTCCTACCTCGGATACCAGAGCATGGACACGACGCTCACGGCCGGGGAGGATTCCGTCCGAATTGCACTGGCCGAAACGCCTATCGAGTCGGAGGGCGTCGTCGTGGAGGCCGGATCGACGAGCATCGACGAGAACGGACGGCTCCCCGGCATGATGTCGGTCGCCCTGGATCGGCTCGACCGGCTTCCCTCGTTCGGCGAGCCGGACCTGTTCCGGGCCCTCCAGTGGACGCCCAGCATCCGAAAGACGGGAGTCACCGGCGGCGGGCTGAGTGTTCGAGGCGGCAAGCCCGACCAGAATCTGTATCTGCTCGATGGGGCCCCCGTTTACCATCCGTGGCATGCCTTCAGTCTAATTTCGACGTTCCAGACCCAGACGCTCCGCTCGACGGATCTCTACAGGGGAACCTTTCCCGTGGAGTACGGGGGCCGCCTCTCCTCTGTGCTCGACGCCCAGATGAAGGATGGCAGCCGTCGTGAGCCCAAGGCCGTGGCGGCGCTCAGCGTGCTGAGTGGGCGATTCCGGGTCGAAACGCCCCTGACTCCCTCCACCTCGTTCATGCTGTCGGGGCGCCGCTCCTACGTAGACAAGCTGATTGGGCGTCGCCATCCCGTTACCGGGTCCGACGGTCGGCAGGACACCTTGCGCACCGGGTACTACTTCTTCGACACCAGTGCGAAGCTCACGCACCGATTTGGGCCAAACCATCGCCTCTCGCTCAGCTACTACCACGGCCGGGACGACCTGAACCTCCGCCTCCCGTTTGACCTCTCGCTGGACTTTTCCTCGTGGCTCCGTCCGGCCGACCTCTTGTTTGAGGTGGCCCAAAACTGGGACAATCGAGTCGTCAGCGGCCAGCACCGGTACCTTGCCAGCGAGGAGACGTTCGTGACCACCACAGCGTACTATTCCAGATATCGAGCACAGGAGGCCTCGTTCGTGCAGCCGACAACGACGGCGTCCCTTTCGTCCGACTACAGTGTCCGACTGTCGAACACTGGGCTCAAGGTGGATGTCGACTACCACCACTCGGTGCGTCATGAAGTGACGGGGGGACTACAGGTCTCAGCCCTTCGGTTTGAGAGCACGCTCGACGGCGAGCTACGGCGGTCCAGCAGCACAGTGACCCGCCGGGCGCAGGAGAGCCGGCTCAACGCCGTGAAGGTGGCCGGGTACGTAAAAGACATGTGGACGCCCACGCCGGCGTGGACCATAGAACCGGGAGTGCGGGCCAGCTACTTCAGCGGTGGAAACCACGTAAACCTGGCGCCCCGGCTGAATGCGCAGTACGTCGTACATCCTCGGTGGCTGGTGCTGGAAGGGAGTGCAGGCCTGCACGTGCAATATCTGCACCGCCTCCGCGACCGGCACTCCCTGGCGTACGATCTGGTGTCGAGTCGGTGGGTTCCGTCGAGCGACCGTGTGCAACCGGCGGTGGGGAGACGGCTCGGGCTTGGAACTCAGACCCAGTTTCGGCCGGGGTGGACCCTAGAGCTCGACGCGTATGTGCGGGGAATCCGCCATTCTCTCGTGCCGGCCGATGCCTTTCAGGAGAAGGACGGCATTGAGGGGCCGGGCATCAATGTGGGCGCGCTGCTCGGACAGTACACGACCGGGGCCGAGCGTGCCTTTGGCCTTGAGCTCAGTACCATCTTCGAGGCGCCTCCCTGGAGGGCCCGCTTCGTAATGAGTACCGGACGGACGTTCGTCCAGGCGCCGTCCCGATCGGACCTCCGCTGGCGACCGTCGAGCCTGGACGTGCCCGTCTCTGTGCGCAGCACCCTCGGGTGGGAGGGCGGGGCGTGGAGCGCGACAATAGCCGCCAAGATACGCAGTGGATATCCGATTACGGTGCCGGTGGCCCGCTACCGCCTGGGCGACCCGACGGAGACGGAGCCGACGACGTATCTTTATCGGCCCCGGGTGAACAACGGGCGGCTCTCTCCCTATCTCCGCGTAGACCTCACTGTGAGCTATCAGTTCCAACTGCTTTCTGCGGACTGGACGGCCACCCTGAACGTCTACAACGCGACCAGTCGCGACAATATACTGGACCGGACGTACCAACCTACCGACACAGGGGTGAAGGTGAATCGTCAGCGGGGGCTTCCACTCCTTCCGCTCCTAGAAGTGGAAATGGAGTTGTAGGCGTCGCGGGTTGGAAGGTTGGGAAGGCTGAAGGTTGGAAGGTTGTATAGAACACGATTCGGATGAATGGAGACGGTGGGCGACACGTGTTGCGGAGCGCTGGGAGCGAAGCGACCGAGTGCTCTACGGGGTGCGCTGGGAGCGAAGCGACCGAGTGCTCTACGGGGTGCGCTGGGAGCGAAGCGACCGAGTGCTCTCAGGGGTACGCTGGAGGACTGCTTTTGGCCGTGGCGGTACTCCTGGTGTTGGGGCGGTGCGACCTGGCCGATCCGGTGAACCGGCAGCCGCTCGTGGTGGAGGCGTTCCTGGAAACGGGCCGTTCCCTCCCGACCCTCACGCTCCGGCAGACCCGCTCCCTGAACGATCCGGGCGATCGCCCGGCGAATGCAGCGCAGGGGGGCACGGTCGAGCTCGTTCTCGACGGACGGACCATTCCGTACGAGGAGTCCGAACAGCACCCCGGGCAGTACGGACCGGTCTCGGACCCTGGGCCGGTGTCGGCTCGGGTTCCATGGAGCCTTACAGTTCAGTGGCAGGGGGAGAGTGCGAAGGCGCAAGGCATGACCCCGCCTCCCATCGAGCTGAGCGAAGTGTGCGTCGAGGTGCCCTCAGCGCCGGTACGGGCAGTCCGCGTCGATTCGGTGCGCCGCGACTCGCTCGACATCCCGGCCGAGCAGACCTACATCTATCCGGTCGACGTGTCGCTGCGATGGCCGACCGATCAGCTCGTCCCAGGCGAAGACACAACCCACTGGGTGCGGCCCCGGCTCAGTCCCGACACGACCGGGTCCTCGTCCCGCGTCGTCAACTTTTTCCTGGAGCCCGTCGACGTACGGCGCGAGGACCAGTTCCGCACCCAAAACGGCCGACGGGCGTGGACGGGCGTCTACGCAATGCCCGTGGAGGACAGCACCTCGGCGTTCCCCCGCCATCGCCTCACCGTCACCCTCACGCGAGGGGACACGTCGTTTGCGGCCTTCGCCCGGAGCCGGGACGATCCGGAGCGCCGCGATCCGATCTCCAACGTCGACGGAGGCCTTGGCATCGCCACGGCGGTGGCCATCGACTCTTTGCGGGACACCGTCATGGCGGGGGATGAGCAGTGTCATGCTCGGTAGGGGCCCTCGGTGGTCCCCGACGGGGAATCCAGGCGCGGCCGGGTGCGTATCTCGCATTGGGCATTTCGTGCCTGGGGGACGGACTGATGAAGCAATACGAAATCCGCGATCCGAGAGATCTGTTCGGTAGTCGACTCATTTCTGCACGATGCAAAATACCGCGACGGAAGGAACGATTACACGTCTCGAATCCCAGGTCAACAACGACGACCGGGTGTCCGTCTATCTCGACGGGGAGTTTGCCTTCGGAATCCACGAGGATCTCGTGGTGAAGCACAGCCTGCAGGTGGGGACCGCCCTCACGCCCGAGGAGATCCGTGAAATCGAGAACGACGAACAGTACGTCGACGCCAAGCAGGCGGCGCTCGACTATCTCGCGTACAAGCCGCGGACCGAGCAGGAGGTGCGCCGGAAGCTCCAGAAACGGGACGTGCCGCCTCCAATCGTCGACGACGTCATTGCCCGCCTCTACGAACTCGACTATCTCGACGACGAGGCCTACGCCCACGACTACGCCCACAACCGCTTCTCCAGCAAAAAGTACGGGCCGGTGCGCATCCGGCGGGAGCTGAAGGAGCGAGGGGTTGATCGGCACCTGGCAGAGACGGCGGTCGACGAACTCTTTGCGGACGAGGATGCAACGGCCGCGGCCTGGACCCACGCCGAGAAACGGTGGCCGCGCCTGGCTGGGGAGGAGGATCCGCGTCGCCGACGGCAGAAGATGTACCGCTATCTCCGTCGCCGCGGCTTCAGGTCCGACACGATCCGTCCCATTCTCGACGAGCTGGAGCGAGACGGGGGGCGTGGCGGTCGAGGGCCGTGATCCCGGAGCGGGGCCAGAGCATCGGCGTCCCGTCCGTTCGTTTCTACAAACTCGCCGTTTGTCCACATGCCTGACGGTTCCGATCCGTCCCCTTCCCCGCGCGACGAGGACTCGGCCGACGACCGAGAGGCCGTTCCGGTGGCCGAAGAGGCAGTCGTCCCGGACGAGTCGCCCTCTACTGAGCGCGTTGCGTCATCCCCGGAACGGGTCCCTCGATCCGCTGGGCAGGCCTCGCCTGCTTTCACCCTCGACCGAATCATTCGCTTCGTGCTTGGGGCCGCCGCCGTGGCAACCGTCGGGTGGATGCTCTGGTACTTCGCCGGCATTGTGCTGTACCTCATCATCGGCGGCATCCTGGCCTACCTGCTTCGGCCCTTCGTCGACCGCATGCAGGGCCTCGGCCTGGGTCGAGTCCCCGCCATCCTCATCGCATTTGTGGGGCTTCTGGGCGTGGTCGCGGTGGGGGTCACGTCGGTCATTCCGTTCATCACCCAGCAGGTGCAAGACCTGTCGCAGCTCATCACCGTCGACACCGCCGTGTACGTGGCTGACCTTATCGAGGCCCAGGTCCAGTCGATCGTGCCGCTGGAGCGGGGCATGCTGGAGAAAAATGTTCGCCAGCTGGCCCGGTCCCTCATGCAGGGCGATCTGATCGAGGGACAGCAGGTGGCCCAGACGGTCGGCTCCGTCGTGGCCGTCTTTACGAACATCGTGTACGCGGTCGTCATCGTCCCCTTCGTTACGTTTTTTCTGCTAAAGGATGAGCTGAAGATCCGCCGGAGCCTCCTGCACCTCGTGCCCAATCGCCATCTGGAGGTCACGCTGAACATCCTTGCCAAGGTGGAGCTCAATATCGGCCGGTACTTTCGCGCGCTGCTCGTGCAGGGGACGGCGATTGCGCTCATCGCCTCGGCGCTCCTGTGGATCGTAGGACTGCGCGGAGCGATTGCCATCGGCATCTTCACCGGCCTCGCCAACACGATTCCCTACTTTGGCCCCTTCCTGGGCTTTCTGGCGGGCACCCTCGTGGGCATTGCGCAGACCGGCGACGTGTCGCTCGTGCCCGGCGTGGCCCTCGCCATGGCCCTCACGCAGCTGGCCGACAACGTGCTGCTCCAGCCCCTCATTTTTTCGCGGGCCGCGCAGACGCATCCGCTCGTCATCCTCTTCGTGGTGCTCGTGGGTGCGCAGCTCGGGGGGCTCGTCGGCATGCTGGTGGCCATTCCCCTCACTACCACGGTGCGCGTCGTCGTGGAGCAGCTGCTGTGGAGCCTGCGCAACTACCGGATCCTGCGCGCGGGCTGAGGATCGAGGGTCGAGAATCGGGCGAGGTCATCGAGGAGGGGCGGGGCTCGTTGTCGCTTCTGGAAACAAACCTGCTTTTCCCTGTCTATGCGATCTGATCCGACAGTGTACGACGACGAAGACCT
>CAZRPQ010000033.1:0-12447 GCA_964601725.1 uncultured Salinivenus sp.
CCCGGGCAGGCCATTTCTCCCTTCTTCTTCCCTCGGTCCCTTTGGAGGCCGAGGGGTTTCGTTTGACCCTGTCGGGTCCTCGGAATCTCCGAGATTGAACACGAGCCGCGTGAGGACTACGTTGAGGAGTGTGTTTGCGTGCTCCGAACGGATTTTCCACCATGAGCCTCCTCCCCCGCTTCGTTCGTCCCGCCGCACAGCTCGTCGGGACCGCTGCTCTCTTCGTTCTCCTCAGCACCCCCGCAAGCCTCGCGCAGGTGCCCACCCCCGAGTCCGTTCTCGGCTTCGAGCCGGGCGCCGACTACAAACTGGCCAACTGGGACCAGGTCCGCGACTACTATGCGCAGCTCGACGCGGCCAGCACCCGGGTGCAGATGACGACCATCGGCACTACCTCCATGGGGCGGTCCATGAAGCTGTTGTTTCTGTCGAGCGCCGACAACCTCAACAATCTCGACCGCTGGCGCACGATTAGCTCGACACTGGCCCGCGCTCGCGTCGCGACGGAGAAGGCCAAGCGGCTGGCGCAGGAGGGAAAGGCCCTCGTCTGGATCGACGCGGGCATGCACTCGAATGAGCGTGCCCCCGGCCAGGCCATGATGACCCTCGCCCACCGGGTGGCGACAGAGGAGAGCGCCGAGATGCAGAAGATCCGCGAGAACGTAGTGCTTCTGCTCATGCCCATGATGAATCCGGACGGGCTCGACATCATGGAGAACTGGTACGACCGCGTGCTCGAGACGCCCTACGAGACGACCAATCCGCCGTGGCTCTACCAGAAGTACGTGGGCCACGACAACAACCGCGACTGGTTCATGAACAACATGCCGGAGACGCGGGCGGTGACGGACGTGATCTACAACGAGTGGTACCCGCAGATCGTGGTGAACCACCATCAGACCTCGCCCTCGTGGGCGCGCATCTTCATCCCGCCCTTTTCGGGCCCGGTGAATCCGGACATTCATCCGGCCGTGGTGTCGGGGGTCAATCAGGTGGGAACGGCCATGGCCCACCGGTTTGCGATGAAGGACATGCCGGGTGTGATCTCAAAGGATCTGTTCACCATGTTTTGGAACGGGGGGATGCGCACGGCCCCCTACTTCCACAATCAAATTGGCATCCTCACAGAGGTGGCCCACAACACGCCAACGCCTCGCTACTACGAACCCGATTCGATTCCGGAGCACGTTGGCTATGGCAACCCGCAACCCACCGACGGCACCGGGCTCTTCTATTCGGATCCCTGGAAGGGCGGCGAATCGCACTTCATGGAGGCCGTCCGCTACACGAACACCGCCTCCATGGGCGTCCTCGACGTGGCCGCCGACCGGCCCCATCAGTTCCTCTACAACATGTACAGAATGGGGCGCGACGAAATCGAGGCGGGGGAGAGCGGCGATCCGTACGCCTACGTCATTCCGCCCGAGCAGTGGCACGACCGCGAGGCCCACAACCTCGTCAACATTCTCCGGCAGGGCGGCATCGAGGTGGACCGCGCTACCGGATCATTCCGGGCGGGAGGCGAAGAGTATCCGTCCGGGAGCTTCGTCGTCGAGGCGGCACAGGCGTTCCGCCCATTCCTCGTGGACCTGCTGGAGCCGCAAAATTATCCCACTCGTCGCAGCGCCGCTGGGCAGCCCGAGACGCCGTACGACCTGGCCGGCTGGACCCTCCCGATGCAGATGGGCGTCACGGTGGATCGCATCAACGACCCCTTCAGCGCCCGCCTCGAAACGGTGACGGACTCTGTCGCCCCCGCGCCCGGTCGAGTCCGCGCCTCCGCGAGCTACGGCTACGCGTTCTCGCACCGTTCCAACACGGGCGTGGAAGCCGTGAATGAACTTCTCGCCGACGGCGCCGCCGTGCACTGGGCCGAAGAGGGGGTCACCGCGAATGGGGCCGAACTCGGCCGGGGGGCGTACGTCGTTGAGCAACGAGACGGTACAGCCAATCACGTTGAGGCAGTCGCTGAAGAGCACGGACTCACCGTACACGGCCTCGCAGAAAAGCCCGAGGGCCCGCTTCACGAGCTGCAGCAGCCCCGCGTCGGCATCTACAAGTCGTGGGTGCCGAGCATGGACGAGGGATGGACCCGCTGGGTGCTGAAGAACTACGACGTGCCGGTCGACACCCTCCACGACGCCGACGTGCGCAACGGCGACCTCTCGCGGTACACGTCCATCATTCTCCCCGATCACTACTCCCCCAACGCGATCCTGCACGGCCACGAGCTAGGCAGCATGCCGGAGCAATACACCGGCGGCCTTGGGCTGGAAGGGGCTCTTGAGCTGGAGCAGTACGTGAAGAACGGCGGCAGCATCGTCGCCTTCGACGGGGCCAGCGCGTTTGCGATCGAGCAGTTTGGGCTGCCGGTCCGGGACGTGACGGAGGGCGTGTCGAGCTCCGAATTCTTCATCCCGGGCTCCCTCATCCGGACGACAGTCAACACAAAACACCCGCTCGCCTACGGCATGCAGAACACCGTGGCGGCCTCGTTCCAGCAGAGCCGCGCGTTCGAGGTGGTGCAGCAGGACCTGACGGGGGAGGGCGGGCGCGAGGACCTCGCGCCTGCCGACCCGCCGCCTGTGGAGGTCGTGGCCCGCTACGCCGAAGACGATCTCCTCATGAGCGGGTGGGCCCTCGGCGAGAAGGAGCACATCGGGGGCACGCCCGCCATGGTCAACGTCCGGCACGGGGACGGGAACGTGGTGCTCTTTGGATTCCGCCCGCAGTTCCGCGGCCAGCCGCGCGGCACCTACAAGCTCCTGTTCAACGCCCTCCACGCCGCCACGACCGACGGGCTTCCCCAGGTGAGACAGGTTTCGGCCGACCCCTTCGCAGAGACGAAATAGACGACGCCTTTCGCATTCTCCCCCCGCCAATCGCCTATCTTCCCTCACCTACCCGCTCACACCCATGCGTCGATTCGGTTTCCTTGTGCTGAGTCTGTTCCTCCTTGCCCCCGCACAGGCCCAGGATCACGGGCTGTGGACGATGTACGAGAACCATCTGAAGGGGGCCAAATACGTGGACCTCACGTTCGCCTTCAGCCCCACGAGTCCCGTCTGGCCCGGCTTCGACAACGCCGAATTTCGGGCCACCACCGCCGGCAACGCGATTCCCGGCTATGTGGAAGAGGGCGACACGTACACCTACGACGAGCACGGCTTCGTCGCGTCCTCCTACGTCCTGCCCACCGACCAGTACGGCACCCAGCTCGACCCGCCCGCCCACTGGAACAAGCGCGGCGCCACGATCAGCGACCTGCCGCCCACCTACGCGGTGCGGCCGCTCGTGGTGGTGGACATCCACGAGAAAGTCGCCGAGCAGCCGGGCTACCACGCCAAGGTGGCGGACGTGAAGGCCTGGGAGGAGGAGCACGGCGACATTCCGGACGGGGCCGTTGTCTTCTTTCGGTCCGACTGGCACGAGAAGTGGAAAACGACCCCGGACCGCTACAACAAGAAGCCGTTTCCCGGCGTCGGGCTCGACGCGGCGAAGTACCTCCACGAGACGCGCAACATTCTCTTCCACGGCCACGAGCCGCTTGACACCGACACCACCGCGGGCCTCATTACCGAAGACTGGCTCCTCAACAACAACTATGCGCAGGCCGAGGGGGTCACCAATCTGGACAAGGTGCCGGAGCAGGGCGCGCTCGTCGCCATCGGGTTTGCCAAGCCGAAGGGTGGCACCGGCGGCTATGCCCGCTACATTGCCATCTGCCCGCCCGATTGGGAGCACGGCGTGACGATGGAGGAGGCGCCCGGCGCGCCCCTCCCGGAGCACGACCATCCGCTGCGGCGGGACGAGGACGGGGTCCTGCGCCCAATGCCGTCCGATTCAGAGCCATAGCGACGCGCCGGCGCGTCGGGCCACAGTGTCAGCGGGAATCGGGGAGAGGCCGGTAGGCGTGCAACGAGTCCGCGAGCAGTCGGCCCCACGTCGCATCGTAGGGATGCACAGCCGCCACCGGACGGCCCTCTCGGTACACCGGTCGTCCCTCGTTGGCCCAACGGAAGATGGAGCCGTCCAGGTTGGCGACGTTCGTGAAGCCCTGGTCCCGAAGCGTCTGCGCGACGCCCGCCGACCGGTAGCCGACCGAGCAGTACACCACGATGGGCGCGTCGGCAGCAAGCGTGTCGAGGGCCGGATAGGCGTCTGCATCCGGGTCCACCCGGTGCGCCCCGCGCAGGTGGCTCACCGCGTACTCCTCGGAGGAGCGGGCGTCGAGCAGAATGGGACGGGGAGCGGTCTCGTCCAACAGACGCTCGGCGAGCGAGTCCGTAGGGATGGCCGGCACGCTCGGGAAGTCAGACGCGATCATGTGCTCGACCGCCCGCCAGGTAAGATCGTCCGAGCAGCCTGCTGGAAGGATTGCCAGGCAGAGAAGCGAGGCAAAGAGCGTGCGCATTGGGCCGGTGAGACGGTGGGGGCACGTTCAAGAGACGGGGACCCCTGTGGGACAGGGGGGATCTCGGGGATGGGGTTCGCATTGCGTGCTGACGACGTGAAATACGCAACACGAAATACGCGTTAAAGCGCGATCACGTCCTCGATGCCGGACGCCTTCTCGTACACCTCAATGACCTCCTCGCTCGACGACATGCGGAGGTGGGCCGTCACGCTCTTGTAGTTTCCTTTGCTGGACTCTCGGACCCGGACCGGATGCTCGCCAAACACCTCCTTCAGCTCGTCCAGGCGGGCCGCCGGGGCAATGAACTTGAAGGTATACTGGGTCGGCCAGTCGTTTTGGTCGTCAAGCAACGCTTTGAAGCGGTCCCACCACGCATCGTCGTTTTCGGCCTCGGGTTGATCAATGAACTGCATCGCACGGCTACGTATTGGACGAGAAGTACACTCTTTAGTACGGGTGGAGCGCCCCGTCGTTCGCGAGCTCTCTTCGGCCCTGGAAACGCCTCCGCACTTTCATCCCTCCGCACTTCCAAACTCCTCGGTCCCCACGCCTCCCGGATGAAAGTCCGGTCGCTCTCCTGTTATCTTGACGATCCTTCTTATCTTGACGATACTCCACTGCCTTCCCCACAGCTACCCCTCCGTCTTCCAGCATGACGCCGTCTGAGCGCTGGCCCGCGATCCTCCTGCAGTTGGCACCGGACACCTGGACGCGCGCGACCGACCTGGCCCGGGCGCTTGCCGTGAGCGAGCGGACCGTGTACCGCGACGTGCAGGCCATGGTGGAGGCGGGCATTCCGCTCCAGGGCGTGCCCGGCAAGGGCTACCGGGTGCCGGAGGAATACCTGCTCCAGCCCGTCCAACTGACGACGGACGAGGCCATTATGGTCGTTTTGGGCAGCGCCTACGCGGCCCAGAACTTTGGCGGCCGCTACCAGGCCGCGGCCCGGGCGGCCCGATCCAAAATCGAGGAGGTCCTGTCCCCCGAGGACCGAGAGCGGGTCCTCTCTCTTCAGGGCAGCGTGCCGCTGGTCTCCCCCAGCGTGTTCGGCGACGCGGCCGAGGAGGGACTGCTGCGCCAGGTGCGACACGCACTCGTGGAAGAGCGGTCCCTGGTGGCCACGGTAGAGGGACCGAGCAGCGAATCCACCCCTCGAACGATCGACCCCTACGGCCTCGTGCGACAGGGCGCTGCGTGGTACATCGTCGGTCACGAGCACGACCGGGGCCGCGTGGTCCACCTGCGCCTGCAGCGCATCGACGTCCTCGAACTGACCGACGCCACGTTCGAGCGTCCCCCCAGCTACGGCACGCCCCCGGACGGCCCGGCGGCCGAGCCGCGGCGACGTGTCCGCGTAGTTTTTGCCGCCGACGTGGCCGCGTCCGTGCAGGTAGCTCCGTCCCTGCACGTCAGCACCCGGGAGCGTCTGGCCGACGGCCGCCTCCTGCTGGACCTCAAGGTCGACCACGAACTTGAGGTGATGCCCTGGCTCCTGAGCTGGGGAACCCACGTGCAGGTGCTCGAGCCCCGGGGCCTCCGCGACCGGCTGGCGACGGAGGCCCAGGCCGTGGCCGACCAGTACGAGTCCATGCCGACGCTGCTGGATTGAGACGCGCCCTTCTCCGCGTGCCCGCCCTCTCGGGCGATTCCTGCGCTCGACCCATGGTTCTTGATCCCACGGCCCCAGCCGTCACGCAAACCCTCCACACCCCGGTCGGCCCGCTGGCGTACACGGACGTCGGCACCGGACCGCCCCTCGTGTTTCTCCACGGCAATCCCACCAGCGCCCGTCTCTACCGCCACCTCCTCCGCGCGCTGGCCCCGGACTACCGGTGCATCGCTCCCGACTACCTCGGCTTCGGGCGATCGGCGGCGCCCCGTGCGTTCTCATACCGCCCGCCGGCCCATGCCACGCTGGTGGAGACGCTCCTCCGGGACCTGGATCTCTCGGGGATCACGCTCGTGCTGCACGACTGGGGCGGGCCGATCGGCCTGGCCTACGCCCTCCGCCACCCCGACACGGTGCGGCGCCTCGTGCTGATGAACACGTGGGCGTGGCCGCTCGCGCACCGCCCGCTGGTCCAACTCGCGAGTCGCCTCCTCGACACCCCGGTGGGCCGCGCCGCCGTGGAGTGGCTCAACGCGTTCGCCCGGGTCGTCATGCCCGCGACGACCGGCCTCAGCTCCCCCCTCTGGCCGGACTGGATCCGGACCTACGCCGCAGCCCTGGACTCCCGAGCCCGCCGCCATGCGTGCTGGGCGTTCGCCCGGGCGCTCCGGACGGAAGCCGCGTGGCTCCGGGCGTTGTGGACGCGCCGGGATCGGGTGCGGGACCGCCCCGCGCTTCTGTGCTGGGGCATGGCCGATCCTGCATTTGGCACCGAGGCGTGCCTCCGGCGCTGGCAGGGACTCGTCCCTGACGCCGAGGTCCATCGGTTTCCCGGTGTTGGCCACTACGTGCCGGAGGAGAAAGGGCCGGCCCTTGTCGGCCCCATTCGAGCGTTTCTTCGCTCCGTCCCCGCCTGACGGCCCTGAGAGTGGAGCCGCGGCGACACGAAGCGTCTGTGCGCAGCGAGGTCCTCCACGCGCTCTCCCTGGACTACTGATATCGTTTCCGATTCAGTCGGATTGAGCATGAGGGGCCTCTTACTCATCGGACGTAACGACCGGCGATCCCGTCTCGGTCAGGGGCGGAAGCTCGATCGTAAATACGCTGCCCTCCCCCTTGGTGCTCTCCACCTCAATTGTGCCCTCGAGAATGTCGACCATGCGCTTTGTGAGGGCCAGGCCCAACCCCGGTCCCTCGTACTCCCGCGCCATCCCTTCGGACTCCTGCTTGAAGGGATCGAACAGGTGGGGCCGAAACTCGGGAGCAATACCCACTCCCGTGTCCCGCACCACGATCCGAAGCCCAACGTCGGTGGGCGTCACCTCTAGCTCAACGCGTCCCTCCTCCGTAAACTTGATCGCGTTTTGGAGGAGATTATCAAAAATGCGGGAGAGAAGCGTGCGGCCCGTGCTGAGTGTGTGATCATCAGGCACGTCGACCTCGACGGTCAGGGCCTCGTCGTCGATCTTCTGATCGTGCCGGTCGAGGACCTCACGCACCACATTTGCCACCGCGACCTCCCGGACCAGCACGTCGAGCGTACCAGCCTCAATCTGGGCCAGATCGAGGACCGACTGGAGCGTCTCCGACAGCCGCTTCCCACTTTCGCAAATTTGTGCAGCAAACTTCTTATGCGGCCCCTCCGCCTCGTCCATAATCAGCTCCGCGTAGCCCGTGATGTTGGTGATGGGCGTGCGGAACTCGTGGCTCATGTTGTTGAGCAGATTTGACTTGAGCTGCGCCATCTCCTCGGCCTCCCGCTTCGCAAGGAGAATTTCGTTCTCCCACTCCTTCCGCTTCGAAATGTCGCGAACCGTGCAGACGTGCACGGTCTCCTCCCCCGCCGAGACCTCGCGGTCCTCAATCTCCACCGGCGTGGTCGTCCCGTTCTCGTAAGCAATCTCGGCCTCGGTGGGGGCGCCAGCCTCCCCCTCTTCGTCTTGCGCAGAGTCGGGCGTCGTCTCTGGAAGGACGGCGCTGACGTCCCGGCCGATCAACTCGTCCCGATCCATGCCGACCATGTCGGCCAGGGCTGCATTCACGTCAACGATTTCCCCGTCGGCCTCATGGATCGCAATGCCCTCGAACGTGGCCTCGGCCAGCCGCTGGAACCGAGCCCGACTCTCGGTCAGTTCCTGCGTGCGGCGCTGGACGACGGCCCGGAGCACGAACACGGCCACCACGGCGATCAACCCGCCCCCGCCGAGCACAAAGACGGCCATCCAGAGGTAGGTCGACGCCCACCCCAAAATGGCGAGGTCGGCCTGCGCGCGCGGTTCGAGCTGGTAGTAGCTCCCGTAGGGGGCCTCGTAGTCGTACTGGCCCAGCACGCCCGTTACCTCGATCTCGTCTCCCTGGTCGAAGCGGCCGAGCTGGAATCGGTCTCCGTGGCGATTTGCGATGAAGACGGTAATCTGCGACACTCCTTCTTCCAAATCCCCCAGGCGGAGGAATTTGCCCCCTTCGTTCGATCCCTTCGAGGCAATTTGTCCCCGAACCCGTGCGAGCCGTCCTTCGTACCGCTCCCCCGCCGCGGCAGTGACCGTTAACGGAAGGGGGGCGGGTACGCGGGGAGGCCCCTCGAGAATCTGGTAGTCGAGTCCCTGAAGCTGCGTGAGGCCGTATGCCTGATCCACGACCCCGCGGATGCGGACGCTATCGCCCTGCTCTGGGGGAGGGGCGCCCGAGAGAAGGACATGAATGCCGGCCGTGCTGTCCTGAACGGCGGCGAACTCCGGCACCGGAACAGCGAGGCGGCCCCACCCGGCCGTGATCCGGCCTGCGACCGTCACAGTGTCGCCCATCCGGTCCGGCTCCCGATCGCTATTGGCATCGACCCGAACGTCGGCGATGGGCTCTGCCGGTCCCAGCCGAAGGCTGTCGTCCAGTACCGGGCGGGCCGTGCCCACGGACGAGGCACACAGAAAGAGGCTCCCCATGAGCCCGAGAACCAACAGGGACCGACGAAAATTTTTAGGCACAACGGAAAGCGCGATCGTGTCTCGTCAGAATACGGAGCTAGACTCCCCCAAGGTGGGATCCATGTCAATCGGAATCAAGCTCCCGCCCATGGGAATCCGGGGAAATAGTTGGTGATCACCACCTGCAAAATTCGATCCGGAGCGAAGTGTCGGGGCTCGTCGACAGTCCTCGTCTCTCAGAACGTGTTGTGCTATATGTCGACGATATGTGTACCCGTCTCCAAACGTCAGAAATGAGTTTAGATGTCGTCCCAGACACCGACAGCGGTCGTGTGCACGATTCCCATCGGCATTTGGAGCGACGGGTGTGGTGCTTTCCTTCGGAAGAAGCAGCCTTCCGAGGTCGTGCACATGCCTCACACCATCGCACAATCCGTTCTCAGATCGGTAGCAACTACACGCAACAGGAGAGGGGGATCCACCATACCTTTTTGGCACAGCACCCTGACCACCGCCCGTCTGTGTGCCATGCCTCTGGTTCCCCTCATCGCGGTCATTATGATCTTCGCCATTCCCATCCTGGGAATCGTATTTGCCGGGTACAAGGAGTGGCTCAAATTCAAGGCCAGGCACCGGGAACTCGGCACCTCGACCCGGGAGGTCGAAGACCGCCTCCGCGCCCTCCGAGAGCGGCTCGACAGTCTCGAGCAGGAACGCGACGCCCTCCAGGACCGGGTCCAAAACCTCGAAACGATCGTCACCAGTGAGGCCTGGATTGCGGCCCATGACGACTCCGCCGGTACTCCGTCCCTGGACGCGGCCGAGGCAGATGAGCGCACACTTCACCTCGACCGTGAGCCCTCCTCCGAGGACGAGGCGGAGCGGACTGCCGAAATCGCCCGCCGTCTCCGGGGGGAGTGAAGGGCTCCGCACGCCTCGGACGACCTCACGGAAGATCCCGTGAAGGGGTTTTGGTTTGTCGTGGCGAGCATCTACGTTACTACAGTACAGTCGTTCTTTCACACACGCCACGGGTTCTCGTCCCGGCATTTGCTGGGCGAGATGAAAAGGGAACGCCAGTGCGCCGAGTGTGGACTGTGGAATGGGGAATGTGGAGTGACAACGCCCCACATCCCAAACTCCACACTCCAAACTCCACACTCGGGAGTCTGGGGCTGTACCCGCAACTGTGAATCGAACGGAGGATGCGTGCCCGAGACGGTTCTCCACTACCCGGTCGAGTGGTCCCGAACGCATTTGGGGCGGCTCGCCGAGGTGGGAAGGAGAACCGTTGACTGTGTCCTCGACCGGGCCGCCACGGCCTTTCTTTGTGGTCCCCGGGTTCGATGAGCCAGGAGACCTGCCCGCGTGCGTGTCGCGGAGTCGGCCTCTGGTCGGCTCCTCTCATCGCCAAGAACCTCCGGGACCAGAGGTTTGTGGCGTGCCTGGCTCCGTCGACCGCCCTCGCTGTGGGGGACCCGTCCCATTGTTTTTGGGATCGGATCCCCGAAAGGCATCTTCTATAGCGGGCCCGGAGCAGCCGCCCAAGCCTCTACAGAGGTGAGGGCTTTTCCTATGGATGCTCCGCACATCTCACCCCCACGTCTTTGCGTGGCGCTGCTGATCGTGGTCGGCCTGGGCCTCGGGACGACCACTGCGCAGCCCCTCCCGTCCGACTCAGCTACGGGTGATACGAGCGATGTGCAGTGGCGC
This sequence comes from uncultured Salinivenus sp., assembly GCA_964601725.1. Classification (GTDB taxonomy): domain Bacteria; phylum Bacteroidota; class Rhodothermia; order Rhodothermales; family Salinibacteraceae; genus Salinibacter. The sequence continues at coordinate 10,661 of CAZRPQ010000033.1, forward strand.
GTGGCCCTCCCGCCGCTCACCGTGACGGCCAGCCGCATTCCGATGTCTCCGGCACAGGCCCCAGCCCGCGTCACGGTTCTCGACTCTTCGGCCCTCCACGCCACCGCGGCCGCCTCCGTCGCCGGCGTGCTTGAAGACCGGGCGGGCCTGCACGTGCGCCGCTACGGGGCGGGCGGCCTGGCCACCCCGACCCTCCGGGGCACCAGTGCGTCCCAGACCGTCCTGCTGCTCGACGGGCAGCGTATTACCGATCCACAGATCGGGCACCTCGATCTGTCTCTCCTGCCCACCATCCTGCTCCAGTCGGTACAGGTGATGCACGGTCCCGCCTCGCCCCTCCACGGCTCCGACGGGCTCGGGGGCGCGATCCAGCTCCAAACGGTGCGGCCCCGCTCGTCGACGACGGCTCGGATGATTGTCGAGGGCGGCGCCTTCGGGGAGCGCAATGGCAGTCTCCTCGTCGGCGCCCCTCTGGCCGACGGCACCTCCGTGCTCGCCGCCGTCGACTACCAGTCCACCGACGGCGACTTTCCCTACACCGACGAGAGCCGGTTCCCTCCCGAGACGGTGCGCCGCCGCAATGCCGACCGCATCCGCCGGTCGCTGTACGCCAGCGTGCGGTCTCGCGTGGCAGACCATCGGCTTCGTGTCTCGGGCTGGGTCACCCGAGCCGAGCGGGGGCTGCCGCCGGTGAGCTCAACGGGCGCGGCGCGGGCCCGGCAGTGGGACACGCAGGTTCGGGTCTGGGGGCGCGACCGCGTTCCCCTCGGGGGCGGCCGTCTCACGATCCAAGGACGCACGCAACGCACTCGCCTGCGCTACGCCGACCCGGCGCAGGACCTCGATCAGACGGGCCGAACAACGCTCACCTCTCTTGAAACGACGCTTCGCCACCCTGTCGCGACCCGGTGGACGATGGTCGGCGGGATCTCCGGCAGCCACGCCCGCGCCCGCCACCCCAAGCTGGCCGCGTCTGCCCGCCAGCACCACCTCTCGGCCTTTGCGGAGGGGACGGCCCGCTATGGACGACTGACGCTGCACCCGGCACTGCGCACCGACGCGTACTGGATGCCGGACGGGCAGACGCGACTGGCAACCAGCCCGCGACTCGGCCTCAACTGGCAGCCCCTCGCGCAGTGGCCCGGCCTCCACGTCAAGGCCCAGATCGGACGCGCCTTCCGGGTGCCCACCTTCAACGATCGCTACTGGCAACCGGGCGGGAATCCCGACCTGCGCCCCGAGCGGAGCTGGGGCGGCGACCTTGGACTGCGCCTCGATGGGCCCTCCGGCCACGCCGAGCTGAATGCCTTCGGGCAGTGGCGCCGCGACCAGATCGTGTGGCAGCCCACGGGACAGGGGTACTGGGCACCGACCAACGTGGGCCGCGTGCGGGCCTTCGGGGCCGAAGCGTCCGCCGAAGGGGCGTGGTCCCTCCCCAGCGGCCCCGCTCTGCGAGCGGGACTGACGTACACCGTCACCGACGCTCGCACTCGGGCCGACCCTGGGACTCCCTCCTACAACGAGCCGCTCCGCTACGTCCCGCGGAATCAGTTGAAGACGCATTCGACGCTCTCCTGGGGCCCGGTTGCCCTTGCCCTCAACGCTCGCTACACGGGCCGCCGCTACGTTACGGCCGACGGGTCGCAGTTCCTGGAGGCGTACCTGATCGCCAACGCTCAGCTTCGCGTAGAGCACGACTTCGGGGGCGTCCGGACGGCGCTTTCGCTCCGGCTCGACAATGCGCTCGACACAGACTACGAGAGTGTGGGCGGTCGCCCCATGCCCCC
>CAZRPQ010000034.1:0-11792 GCA_964601725.1 uncultured Salinivenus sp.
GGTCGGTCTCGCGCCGGACCTCCTCGATGAGGTAGACGAGCACCTCCGTGTCCGTTTCGCTCTGGAACGTATACCCCTTCTCCTCCAGTCGCTCCTTGATCACTCCGTGGTTTTCGATGATGCCGTTGTGCACCAGGGCGAAAGACCCGTCCGAACTCACGTGCGGGTGGGCGTTGGTGTCGCTGGGGGCCCCGTGGGTGGCCCAGCGCGTGTGGCCGATGCCAATGGTCCCCGCCATGGGCGAGCCGTTGAGGCTGCTCCGGAGGTCGTCGACCTTGCCTTCTTGCTTTTGGACCTGGAGGCCGTTCCCGTCGACGATCGCGAGGCCCGCCGAGTCGTATCCGCGATATTCGAGGCGCTTCAGTCCAGTGAGCAGAAGATCGCCGGCCTTCTTGTTCCCGATGTATCCTACGATTCCGCACATACGCGTGTCGATGGATTTGTTTGACGAAAGAGATGAGACGTATTTTGTCCGTCGGCAGGCCTCATCGGCGCGAGCCGGCGCGATTGGGGATGCCGCAGGCCCGGGAAGGGGTACCTCAAAAAGCCTACCAAGGACACAGAGAGGATCAATACCGCTCCAGCGAAAACTTTTCCCCAAGGTACCGCTTGCGAACTTCGGGGTCGGCCGCGAGCTCTTCCGCGGTGCCGTGCTTTAAGATCTGTCCCTCATATAGTAAGTAAGCACGATCCGTGATTGCAAGCGTCTCGTGCACGTTGTGATCTGTAATCAGCACGCCGATGCCTCGCTCCTGCAGTCCTGCAACGATGCTCTGTATGTCCTCGACGGCAATGGGATCGACGCCAGCGAACGGCTCGTCGAGCAGGAAAAAGCGGGGCCGGGTCGACAGGGCCCGCGCAATTTCGGTCCGGCGCCGCTCGCCGCCGGAGAGCTCGTACCCCTTCGAGTCCCGGACCCGCTCCAACCCAAACTCGCTGATGAGCGACTCCACGCGGGCCGTTCGCTCTTCGTCGCTCATCGACTGAAATTCGAGGACGGCGTGCAGATTGTCCTCGACCGTGAGCTCCCGGAAGACGGAGGTTTCCTGGGCCAGGTACCCAATGCCACGACGGGCCCGCTTGTACATTGGCAGGTGGGTAATATCGTTGTCCTCCAGGTAAATGGTGCCCTTGTTCGGCCGGGTCATGCCCACCATCATGTGAAAGGTGGTGGTCTTGCCCGCGCCGTTCGGCCCGAGGAGGCCGACAATTTCGCCCTGCTCCACTTCGAGGCTCACGTCGTCCACCACGGCCCGCTTGTCGTAGCGCTTGGTGAGGTGCCGGGCCGTGAGGGTCGCCGGCTCCTCGGACACCTCTCGTTCCGCGCGAAACTCGTTGGGGGAAGGCGATGAGCTCATGGATTGGGATTGCGCTTCGTCTCAGTCGTATCGGCTGGGGCGCGCGGCCCCGCAGGCGACCGTCCCGAATCGGGCGGCGGACTGTCGCGCCGCAGGGAATCGGCCATCGGAGAGTCGGGCGCTGGCATCCATTGCGGTTGCTGTGGAGACGCTGGCTGGCGAGTCTGGGGGTACAGCTGGGCCGTGGAGTCGGAAGGGGACGCTGCGCCGGATCCGGGAAATCGCCGCGAGGCCGGGCCGGCTACGGGCCGGGATTGCGGGGAGAGGTCCAGATCGAGCCGCTTGGACACCCGCTCGTCCCGGAGAAGGGTCGAACGGGTCGGGCGACGATTCGGCGTCCATTGAAAGCCCTCCAGCTCGAATGGGTCCGGAATGTTCTCATTTTCTCGATAGTACGTGGTCTGCGTCCCCCCAATTACGCGAATACGTTTCACGCTACCGTCGTCGAAGTGGAGTACAATGCGATCGCCCGAGGTGCGAGCCGCCCCGTTCAGCGAGTCGTTCTCGGCCGCGAGGAAGCGAATGGCCCGCGCATTGGGGCGGGCCCGGATGCGGCGGAGCGATCCCGCATTGAAGAAGGCGACGATGTTTTCGGCCTTGAGCTGCTGGATGCGATCGAGCACCGAGTCGCGCTGGGCCGCGAATCCCGAGCCCCGGACAAACACGGTGTCGGGGCTTCGATTTCGAGCGCGGACGCGGATCGAATCGCCCCACACTTGACTGCCCTCGAACCAGGTCACCGGAGACCGAAACAGCCGGGTTTCTTCGAGCGGGAGGACACTGTCGGACTGAGCAGTGGGGGTGTCCCACCGACGAGGGGCGCCTCCAGGCGTAGAACGAGCCCGGGGGCGCGCGGCAGAATCCGGGGGCGGGGTCGACTCAGTGCGACTCGAGCGCGCCGTTGTATCGGGAACGGAGCGCTTCCGGGCGCCGCCTGAATCGTCCCCGTCCGCCGGCCCTCTCCCCAGCGAGTCCCTCCTCGTTCGCTGCTGCGCCGGCGCTTCCGCATCCGGGACCGTTCGTTCCGCAGCGAGGGTGAGCGAGTCCGGGGGCGGGCGCGTCGTGTCGATGGGCACCTCCTGGTCCGCAGCGCTGTCGGGCGTGGTGGCCACGACCCGATCGTACACTGCCGAGTCGGCCACGGCCGCCAGGTCGGGCTGCCAGATGCGAACCGACTCTACGGCCACGAGGCGTCGGTGCGTGCCGGTCCGGAAGGCATCGAGCCGCTGTGCCTTTACCACGAGAGTGTCGGTGGGGGCGCCGGTCGAGTCCATTCGCACCCGTATCAACAGCGCATCCCCCTCGACGCGGCTGTACCGCCGGGCCTCTTGGTTGTCGACCCAGTCGCCAAAGAGATAGGTGCGGTTCGTTGTGTCCACCTGAGCGTCCTCTCCCCCTCGCCGGTCGATGAAAACGCTCCCCCGAGCGATCGACCGGTCCCGGTCCCGATAGTACGTCAGCGAATCCGAGAGGAGCGTCGTGCCAGGCTCGGTGAGCCGCACACCTCCGCCAAACTCTGCGCGTTCCTCGTCGGACCAATACGTACCGTGCCGGGCCCGGAGCACCCGGTTGCTATCGACGAGCACGACGCTGTCGGGGAACACGGTGCGCTTGTCCGCGGAGTAGTAGGTTGCCCGGTCGGCCTGCACATCTACGTCCCCATTCGTCAGGCGCACGTGTCCTCGGGCGTGTCCCACCTCCGTAGAACGGTCGTAGCGCACACTGTCCGCTCGGAGGGTATCCCCCCGCTCGTAGATGACCACATCATCGACGAAGAGGATTTCGTCGCGGTTGAGGTACCGCAGGGCGTACTGCGACCGGACGCGGGTGGTGTCCTGCCGCACGAAGACGTCGTCGAACAGCTCCTGAATCCGTTCCCCTCCCCGCTGCTGGGTGCTCAGCGAGTCCGCGCTCACAAACGCTCGCTCAACGTCCCCCGTGTCGGCGGGGGCGGCCGCGGAGCCAGGGGGCTGGACCGTGGGGGTCCGTTCTCCACCCGTCGGCAGTGAATCAGGGGCTGCAGGCTCGACGGGGATCGGACGCGCCCTGGACGTATCGTCGACCGCCTGTGCCCACGCTCCTGTCCCCATCCCTCCCATCAGGGCCAGCCCGAGTATCCACAGGGCAAGGACCCGGCCCAGCCGGCACTGCAAACAACCGCCGAGAGAAACAGTCATACGCGAAACGTCGTGGTTCGGGACCCGGAGTCGGAACGCTGTTCTGAAGGGCCGTCCGGGTCTACACCGAAGCCGCCGGAACGGAGTTCCCCGTCCCGAAGAACGACGTCCTTATTCTTTGTCGTCCGAGCCGTCCTCTTCCTTGTCCACCTCCACCTCGGCCGAAAACCGCCCGATTTGATACGTTTCGAGATCCTCCTCCGCCACCAGGCCGTTTCCCTGAACCACTTCCGTGGGCGTGCGGATGCGCACGAATCGCTGCGTTCGAATCATTCGGTCCTCCTGGTCCCAGGTGAGATGTTCACTTTCGAGTCGTTTATTGCTCTGGGTCACCACGACCGCATTTCCGTACGCGTCGAGAAGGCCCTTTTGGTCTTGAAAGACCAGACTGTCGGCCGTCACGGTCGCCGAGGAGTCCCCCTGCTCGTCAAAAAGATAGACTTGGACCCGCGAGGTGTCGTTCATCGTGCGCCAGACTGAATAGGTGCTGTCGCCGGTCCGATACTGCTCCATCCGAGGGGCCTGGAGAACGGCGCGAGGGCGTCTCCCTTCGGACATCTTGAAGTGCGCCTCCCAACTCACGTGCTTCGGGGTAGGTCCCTCGTCGGACGTCGAGGCGTCTTGGCCTCCCGATCGGGTTCGGTGCTCACATCCCCCGCCCAGGAGTAGCGTCCCGAGAAGAACGCCCGCGAGGAATGCGCGGAAGGTCCAGAGGGCGCTTCGCCGCATGCGACTCACAATAATCTTAACATTTTTTAGCACGACCTCTTTCTAGCGCGGAACGCGCCTCGAATTCCACTGGTAGGTTTCGCTCAGTATCTGTGCACTGGTGACCTCCACTCAACGAGCGAGGTGCACGCCCGGGCGCCAACCAGCGCGTAGATCGTAAGGATTCGTTTCACAGCGATTCCCTGTGTCCTGTGTTTGGTACTGATTTTGCTTCAGCTTCCATGCGAAGAGGAACAGTAATCTTTGCAAGCCGATCTCACCATCCGGTCGTCTCCGTTTAGTTCCTTGTTGTCGCGGGCAGTCCTCCCCTGGAAGCCCTGTGAGATCTCTCCTTCATAATTTCTCGCTCAGACGATTCGTTCGTCATCATGAACTTTGATGCTGAAACAGCCTCCTCCGAGACCGTCATTATTCACGTTGGCGAAGCTCTCGACTTCCGAAACGCAGACGCGTTTAAAACAACCTTTCAGGAGCACGTCGAAGAGGGGGTGCGCCAGTTCATCCTCGACTTTTCTGATACGGAAGTGCTCGATTCAACCGGCCTGGGGGCCATTTTTTCCCTATACCGCGAAATCTCGCCGGATGACGGCAAGGTGGCCTTCGCCGACGTGTCCGAACCGGTCCAAGTCGTCGTTCAACTCACCCGCACCTACAAAGTATTTCGTCAATTCCCGTCCGTAGATGCGGCGCAAGAGGCGTTCTCTGGGTAGTCGTTCCCTCTGTTGTCTGGTCGTTGCCTTGAAATGGGCGAGGGCCTCTCCCCTTCGACCATAACCACGGCTCCATGAAAACGTTTACAAAGAAATACACAGATCTCGACTGCGCGATCGACGAGATGCGGTCGTTTTCTGACGAATGGCCGGCTGCTCTACGCAACGGCAGCCTGGACGACGAGACGATCCACTGCACGTGCCTCGTGCTCCACGAATGGATCGCCAACCTGCACCAGCACGCCCAATTCCGAGATGCTCCGCCCGCAGTCAAGATTCGGCTCTCCAATCAGGACCGACACCTTTCCTGCTCCGTAACAGATAACTCGGAAGGGTTTCAGATCCACGCACACCTTCCCAGCGAGGACGACGATTTCGAGTCGCTTCCCGAGCGGGGAATGGGACTTCGCATGATCAAGTCGTGCGTCGATGACTTTTCCTATACGGCAACGGAGGACGGACGCCACTGCTTTGAGTTTATTATTCCCTTCGACCACGATCCATGGCTGAACACACTATTTTAGTCGTCGAGGATGACAGCACGGTCCGGGAACTTCTGAAATACCGTCTCGGCAAGCACTACGACGTGTACACGGCCACGAATGGCGAGGTGGCCCTCGATCGGATTGAGGGGACCATTCCCGACCTCATCATCTCGGACATCATGATGCCGGAGATGGACGGGTTTGCCCTGCAGTCGGCCCTACAGGCCGACAAGAACACCCGGGTGATTCCGTTCATCTTCCTCACGGCCCGGGCCGACGAGGAGGCGCGCCAGCAAGGGCAGCGCAAAGGGGTGGACGACTACATCACGAAGCCGTTTGACATGGAGACGCTGCTCTCTCGCGTCGAACGGCTGCTGGAACGGGTCGACATGTTTCAGACCCAGCTCGACGCGGAGATTGGACAGGACTTCTCCAATCGCCTGCTCCCCGATCAGGTCCCCATCGTTGACCACTACGAGCTGGACTTTCACTGCGAATCGCGGCAGCAGGGCGGTGGCGACCTCTTCGACTGGACGGAAATAGACGGGGAGGGCTATTTTCTCACCATCGGGGACGTGATGGGCAAGGGCCTCCGGGCCAAGTTTTACGCGTTCAGCTTTCTGAGCTACGTGCGGGGCACCCTGCACACCCTGCTCGAGGAGTCGACCTCCCCGGCGGCCCTCATGGCGCAGTTGAACGACATGCTCCTCAACGACGAGGTGCTGGAAGACACCTTCGCCACGTTCCTTTTGATGCATTGGGACCCGAACACCCACACCATCACGTACGCGAATGCCGGGCACTGCCGCCCCGTTCTCATGACTCCGGACGGCTCCAAAATTCCCGAGCACAGCGACCTCATTCTCGGCCTGGAGGAGGACGTGGAGTTCTCGGAGGTGACGCTGGATCTCGATCCGGGCGCCGCCCTCGTCTCCTTCACGGACGGGCTCACGGAGCAGCGCACCCAGGAGGGCGACATGCTGGGCGAAGAGGGGGTTCGGACAATCGTCGAGGAGGCGTATCAACACGACGACCCCATCCAGGCCCTTCTGGACGGCACGTTGGCCCGAAGCGCCTCCGATCAATTTGAGGACGACCTGCTCGTCGTTTGGCTTCAGCGGAACGACGAAGACGAATAATGCCGTTTGAATGCATCGTGTCGGGTCGACCGCAAACCGTATTCAGTAGACGGAAGACGGTCGATTTTCCCGTAACCCCAGAACGTTCAACGTTTTATCGTTGAAGTGTTTGGGAGCCCAAAGCTGTCCAAAACAGGCAGGTTGCTTCGGGGAGACACTTTCGGCACAAATCCGTATCACGCGGGTGTTTCTACGGACGCCCTCTCCTCTGTCTTCGAGTGGCGGACCCGGTACTCCTGCTCTAACAGCCCGTAGATCTCTTTGTCCCAGTATTTTCCGTCGCGGTGAAGATACTCCTGGACCCTGCCCTCCCTCCGAAAGCCCATTCCTTCCACTAGATTCCGCCACGCGGTGTGGTACTCGAACGTCTCAGCGCTCACACGGTGAAGGTCTAGGTTCTCGAAGCAATAGGACAGGAGAAGCTCGAAGGACTCTCGCCCGTAGCCCTGGCCCCAGTAGTCTCGATCGCCGATCGTGATGGCCACCTGTGCGTGACGATTGTGCGCACTGATTCGTGTTGCGTACGCAACACCAATCAATTTCTCATCATCGAGGGCGTGGATCTCGAAGTTTCGGTGGGAGGGGGGCGGATTGTCGCACATGTGCTCGAAGCGATTCTTGAACGCCCCAAACGACTCCTCCTCGTACGGAACCTCGCTGTCGAGGCGATTTAGCTCCGGATCGTTGTTCCAGCGGAAGTGCGTGTGGATGTTTTCTATGTGGAGAGGCGTCAACTCGACGCGACTCGCTTGAAGCGGCGTAACTTCGTGGACGGAGAGCGGCACATTCATGGGTTGGAAGCGCTTCCAAGACGAGAACAGTGAATCGTGCAGGTCGTGCGGTTGTTGTGCTGATTCAAGGAAAAGTTAGACGCTTCCGAATGCAAGGAGCCAACGGCTAACCTCTCCGTTGGGATTTGGCTCTTCATGTCTGCTCCGCCGCTCCCACTTCCCTCCTGCTTTGCTCGAAGACGCCCGATGAGCACGCCGAAAACGGCGGGCGTGCAGATGGACAGTCTCTCGGAGAGCCCGAGACCATCTGGTGTAGCCCGTCACGACTCAAAGCGTCAGTGTGAATGGAGGCCCCGCTCAGGAGCTCGCAGTTGAGCTCGGGAGGTTGAACTTTTGACGGAGCCGGGGCGGGAGGCGAATGGGCACTTCGACGCGTTCACGGGCTGGATGGTGTCGTCGAGGGGCGGCACGCCCGTCCACGCCGGGGCGTTTTGGACGTCACTCGCCTTCCCGGCAACATTCCAGAGGAGGTACCAGAGGTACATGTGGCCGACCTGGCACTCCCAGAAGAAAGCCCAGTCGGATTCGTACCGGTCGTAGACCCGCCAGTGCTTTGGATTCGGCGAGTGGCGGCGCGGGAACAGGGCCGTTTTTCCCTGTCGCGGCACGCGGGCCGTATCGTCCTTGAACGTGTGCCCGGTGAGGGAGGGGAGCGAGCCGTACTGCGCGCGGTTCAGGCACGAGACCCGCGCCTCCGTCGTCTCCGGATCGCCGATGTCGATGGGCGGGTCGGTGGCGCTGCGGAGGGGCACCAGGACGTAGGTCGAGTGGCCGACGAGGACAGGCGCCACGCAGAGGGTCGCCAGGTGCGCCCGGGCCCATCCGCGGCGCCCCGTCACGACGTACACGGCCCCGGCGGCCCCGCCGCCCCTCTCCCAGGACCAGGAACGGGGTCCCGCTCGCGTCGAGCGGCTGGGGAATGCCCTTCACGATGCCCGGATAGATCAGCAGGAAGCAGGCCCCGATCGCGCGCCCCCGGCCACGCTTGGCCTGCCCCAGCGCTGCCGCCAGGACCACGCCTCCCGCTCGACGGCCGTGGCGTACACGATGAGGCCCACGAAGAAGAATGCCAGGAGGCTGAACGGATGCACCCCGATCGCCAGCCCGAACAGGAAGGCAATTAGCACGAGGAAGCGGTGGGCTTGGAGGGCTGCCACCCGTTTCTCCCCCAAAACGCCTCCGCCGGTCCGACGAGGACCCGGACGGACCCGGCCGACCGTTTACGTGCTCGGTTCCACCGCCCACACGAACTCGAAGAGCGGCTGCGCCTCCCGGGCGATCCGAACGATCTCGTCGACAAAGTCGGGAGATTGCAGCGCTGCGTCCGGGTACGTGCGGCGGGTGACGTAGTGCGTCCACTTCAGATACGGAGCGACCGGCGTGTCCCGATATTCGCTGAAGCCCTTCGGCATGCCCGTCAGGGTGTCCTCCATGCTGCCGATCGGCAGTCCTCGCTCCTCCATCGTCTCGAGAAGGTCGAAAAACTGCTCTGGGGCCTCCGCGATTCGGGTCCGCACCGGTCGCAGATAAGACACGCTCGGCTGGTAAAATCCGGCAGCCAGAAAGCTCTCGCCGGGTTCGACGTGGACGTAGACGACCCCGTTCTCGTCTCGGTGGCCCGAACGGTCGAAGACGGCACCGAGATTTGTCTTGTAGGGGGTATCGTCGTCCGTGAACCGCATGTCCCGATAGATCCGGAACCGGGAGTCCGTCGGGTGCGCCGTGAGGGGGTGTCCGGCGGTAGAGAGGCGGCGGGCCCCATCTCCCAGCAGAAGCTGGAGCGGCTCCTTCAACTCCTGTTCGTAGGTGTCCTTGCGGGCCTTGAACCAGTCTCGATTGTTATTCTCGGCGAGGCGGCGTAGAAACTCGAAGGCTTGGTCGCTAAATCCGGGGAATGGGGGATGGGACAGCGGTTCCTCCATGAGCGGGGGCAGGGTCGAGTGAACTGGACGGGCGTGGAGGAGAACGATACAGAGTGACGTCGTTCCGTGTCCGCCGGGTCTACAATCCGGCATCTCGTGGTCCCGTCCTCGGATCGAGCGGGCGACGTAGAAGTTTTCTTTCCTGCACGAACCCCAAGTGTGGAGGCCGGGAACGGGGTTGCCCCCTCTTCGACCCGGCCCAGTTCCGCCGTACTGTTCCTCAAGCGTCTCTGCCGTATGCCCACCGCCACCGACGCCCGCGGCCATTCTCTTTCGCTGGACCGCCGGCCCCGCCGCATCGTCTCCCTGGTGCCGAGCCAGACCGAGTTGTTGGCCCACCTCGGCCTGGAGGATGAGGTCGTAGGGATTACGCGCTTCTGCGAGCGTCCCGAGGGCTGGCGCTCGAACAAGACCATCGTCGGCGGCACGAAGCAGGTCGACATGGACACGGTGCGGGACCTCGATCCCGATCTCATTCTCGCAAACCACGAGGAGAATACGGCCGACGACGTAGAGGCGCTCGACGCCATCGCGCCGGTGTACGTTACCGAGGTCAAAACCGTGTCGGAGGCGTTCGACATGATTCGAACCGCCGGTACACTCACTGATACTTCCGATAAGACCTCGACCTTGGTGGGGAAAATCATCTCCCGCTTCGAGGCCCTCCCCGACTTTTCGCCGCTCCGTGCCGCCTACCTCATCTGGCGCGAGCCCTACATGACCGTCGGCGGCGATACGTTCATCCACGACATCATGCAGTGGGGGGGCTTCGAAAACATCTACGGCGACCAGACGCGGTACCCCGAGGTGACCCCCGAGGCTCTCGCCGAGCGGGACCTCGACGTCGTCCTCTGCTCCAGCGAGCCGTTTCCGTTCCACGAGAAGGACACATTCACGGCGGACCTCCGCGACGCACTGCCCGACATCCCTGTTGAGGTCGTGGACGGCCAGCCGTTCTCGTGGTACGGCCCGCGCCTCCTCGACACCCCTGCGTACCTGACGGAGCTGCGGGAACGCCTGCCCACTCCCCGCACCGCGTAGCGTGGCCCGAAGTGCCCCTCTCACACGGGTGCCGTCCGATTTTCAGCGGCGAACAGCCCCGGATGGGCGGGACGCGTGAGAACGGGATGCGTGGGGAGCGGGATACGTGAGTGCGTGACGCGTGAAGGGAGGGTCTTCCGTTCCCTGTTTCCCCCGTACCTCTTCTCACGGCAATCGCATCTTACGACGGTTCTCCAAGCAGGAGTCGTTCCATGGCGGCATCGTCCGCCCCCACACGCCAAAACTCCCACACGAATAGGACTCGACAGGCGGGGCACATCTCACGAGCCTCTACCTGTTTCACGGAGGCTAAACGCACAATCGCCCTGCCTCCCTACCTTGCCCCTCCCTCTGTGCTTCGATACCTTTGGGGTCCTGCCGTCCCTCCAACCACGAGTTTCCTGCCATGCCCGCCTCAACGCCCGTTCCGTTCGTCGGTGTCGTCCTCATGCTGCTGGTCGCCGGCTGCCAGTCCCCCGATTCGGAGAACGCCCCCGCCGACGATGTCCAATCCGTACAGGCCCGGGCCGACAGCCTCGCGCAGGCCTCTCTCCTCGTGGACGGACACATCGACCTGCCCTACCGCCTCCGCGACTTCTACGAAAACCCCGCCGACTCGACCGTGGGGGGCGACCTCGACTATCCCCGGGCCCGAGCCGGGGGCCTCGACGCGCCGTTCATGTCCATCTACATCCCCACCGAACTCCAGGACACCCCCGACGCGGCCGAAGACCGGGCCAATTCGCTCATCGACCTCGTCAAAAAAGTCGCGAGTGAGCACCCCGATCACTTCACGCTTGCCACCTCCCCGGACGAGGTGCGGCAGGTTGCCGAGACCGAGGCCCTCGCCTTCCCGATGGGCATGGAAAACGGAGCGGGCCTCGGGGGCGACCTCGACAACGTGGAGCACTTTTACGACCGCGGCATCCGGTACATCACCCTCACGCACGGCACGCACAACCGGCTCGGCGACTCGTCTTACGACGACGCCGAGCCGCGCTGGAACGGACTCAGCCCGTTTGGCGAGACGGTCGTCGCCGAAATGAATCGCCTCGGCATCATGGTGGACGTCTCGCACGTCACGGACCCGACCGCCCTGGACGCGATGGACCAGTCCGAAGCCCCGGTCATCGCGTCCCATTCGTCGTGCCGCCACTTCACCCCCGGCTGGGAGCGCAACGTGAGCGACGAGCTCATCCAGGAGATTGCCGACACCGGCGGGGTCGTCATGATCACCTTCGGGTCCTCCTTCCTCCAAAACGAATACCGGGAGCAGGACGACCCCATCCGGGAGGAGATGCAGTCCCACATCGACTCGATGGGCTGGGACGACGATTCACGCGAAGCTGTGGTGTACGAACAGAAGATGCGGACGAAGCATCCCATCGGCACCGTCGCGGACGTGGCCGATCACATCGACCACGTCGTGGACCTGGTGGG
>CAZRPQ010000035.1:0-11622 GCA_964601725.1 uncultured Salinivenus sp.
ACGGTCCCATCATTTCTCGCTCAAGAGGGTCTCTCTTTTCCATGCGCCTCGTTCTCGGCCTTTTCCTTTCCACCCTTGCCTTCATTGGATGCCAGGGAAACAACCAGGGAGCCAGCCAGAATTCACAGAGCCGGATTGACTCCCTGCGGACCGCCACTCAGACCCTGGAGCGCCAGGTTCAGGCCCTCCGCGACTCGCTCCGGGCTCAAGAGGACGGGACGACGCTCAGTCCACCCATTTACTTTCCCTCGGGCAGCGCATGGATCCCCGACCGAGGCCGGCGCCAGCTCGACGAGCACGCGCAGACGCTCACGGAAAAGTACCCGAACGCGGACTTTCGCATCAAGGGCTACACCGACCCGGTTCCCATCGGTCCGGACCTGAAGGACACGTATCCGAGCAACTGGTACCTGTCGGCCCAACGCGCGGCGGCGGTGGCCCACTACCTGGACAAAAACCACGGAATTCGGACGGAAAGCCTCGAGATTGAGGCGTTCGGTCCGCGCTCGCCGGTGGGCCCGAACGAGACGCCGGAGCGGCGGCGCGAGGATCGCCGCGTGGAAGTGGTGGTTGAGGACGGTTCCTAGAGAGGTGGAGAAGAATGCGTCCGGGTAGGACGGCATGCGGCGTGCGCATCCCCCGAACAAAGAAACCGGCAGGCCCGAGACGGTCGGGCCTGCCGGCTAAAAATGCGGCGCGCAGGAGATCCTAAGACATCACCTGTGCGGTGCTGCGGTCCCCAAGGGCGGCAAGTGCATCGGGCAGGTCATTGGGATCGTCGATGACGGTTTGGGCCCCGTGCTCCTTCAACAGGGGTTCGTGTTCGTCGGCGTCCACGTAGGGGGGGACGACCCCGATGCTCCACATGCCGGCCTCCTGGGCGGCGGCCATGTCGTCGACCGAATCTCCGATGTACACGGCCTCGTCGGGGTCGACCGGGCAGCCGGCGGCGGCCAGCATCGTAAGGGAGTGCTCGAGGGGGAAGGGATCAGGCTTCTCCCGATCGCCCTGCTTCTCCTTGCCCACCAGGAGGGGAAAGTAGTTCTGCCAGTTCTGATGATCGAGCGTCCACTCGGCCTCCTCCTCGGGCCGCCCGGTGACGATGCCCAGAATGTGGTTTTCGTTCAGGGTATCGAGGATAGAATCGTCGATGAGAGGCGGCTCCTTGGTGATAAAGCCGTCCCAGTCATCCCCGCGGTAGCGGTCCTGAAACTCTTCGATCACGCGGCTGATGGGCACCTCCATCGCCGTGTCGGTAATGATGGCGTGTGTGAGCTTCCAGTCGTCCTCGAAGCCGCCGTAGTTTTTGTACCGCTGGATTGCGTTCTCCCCGATCTGGCGACCGGTAAAGTGCTCGACGGTTTCTTCGATTGCGCGGCGGTACGAGCGCGAGACGTCCACCAGGACGCCATCCATGTCGAACAGCAACGCATTGAGTTGTACGTTCTCGGGCATGGAGCGGGATTGAAGTCGATGAAAAACAATTGCGATCAATCTCTTTCCACAGCGAATGGACCCTCCGGTTCCGGCAGGGTGGAGGTCGAACAGTGTGGACGCATGGAAGTGCGGAGGGAAGAGTGGGGAGGGGCGAGGATTGAATGTCGAGGGTGGAGCGTGGGAGCGTGGAGGCATGGAATCGGAGATGTTTTTTCCAGGTCTCCCGACCCGAATTTACACCTACGCGTCACGAGCCACGCCTCCCGCTCCGGTTTCGGCGGCGGACCGACGTATCGCACCCGAAAGGATGGAGGCGGAGAGCATTACTCACCGTCCTCCTCGTCGAGAAGGGCCTCCACGGCGCGGCGGAGCTGCGGGTCCTCGCCCTCGGCCTTGATGCCCGGCGGGTTCTGGACCCGAATGTCGGGCCGGGCCGGGCCGTGCTCCATGTTCTCGTCGGTCTGGTATACGTACCAGCCGCGGAACGGCATGCGCGCGAAGGAGCCGTCGATGAAGGGGACGGCCCCCGTTGAGATCACGGCCCCGAAGGTGGGCGCGCCCACGAGGGGACCGTGGTCGAGGTTCTTGAACGCGTGCGAGAAGATCTCGGCGTTGGAGTAGCTGTTCTCATTGGCCAGGGCGGCCACCGGCTTCGTCCACGCCGCGTACGGCAGGCGCTCGCCGAACGGATAGTGACCGCGGAACTGCTCGTGGTTTTGCTCCAGGTCGTCCGCAGCGCCGCGGGGCACCGTGTAGGCGTGCCGTTGCACGTTGAGCACGGTCATCAGGTAGTCGGTCGTCCAGCCCCCGCCGTTGTAGCGCACGTCGATGAGGAGCCCTTCTTTGTCGTGGGCGCTGGCGTAGAGCTCGCGCTCGAAGTGCTCAAAGCTCTCCCAGTTCATGCCCTCCACGTGAATGTAGCCGAGACGGCCGTCGGAGTATTTTTCGACCAGGTCCTTGCGGGTCTCCACCCACTCGCGGTACAACTCATCGCCGAGGTCGTCGGTGGGCCGGAGGCGAGCGGTCCGCTCCTCCCCGTCGGAGCCGGTCACGCTCAGGAGAATTTTTTCCTTCACGGTGCCCTCCAGGAGCTGGTAGAAGTTGCCGGCCTCGGCCACCGACTGTCCATCCACGGCGGTGATGACGTCGCCTTCCCGAAGTTTGCTGGCCTCCCGGTCGGCGGGGGAGCGGGGGACCACTCGCTGCACCTCGACGCCATTGTCAACCGGGTCGAGTTCCACGCCCAGCCGTCCGGTGCGTTCGTTCTGCGTCTCGGCCCGGTCGCCGGCCCCGTAGCCCATGTGGCTGGCGTTGAGCTCGCCGAGCATGAGGTTGACGACGTACTGGAAGTCCTCCGTCGTAGAGGCCTCCATCGCCCAGGGGCGGTACGCATCGAGGAGGGCCTGCCAGTCGTCGCCGTGGAAGTTGGGGTCGTAGAAGCCCTGTCCCAGGGCGCGGCCCACCTCCGCAAAGATCTGGCGGCGCTCCTTGTCGTGGCGTACCGTCATGGACGCCGCGAAGGAGAGGCGTTCCAGCTTCTTGCTCTTGAGGGGGACGCGGGCCAGCTTCCCGCCCCCAAAGTACGAGCCGCCATGCGTGAAGTGGATCTGCGACTGGTCCGGCGACAGGCGCACGTTGCTCGGACCCACGTCGCTCTCGGTGATCCGTTTTCGCTCGGAGCCGTCCCATTTGATGCTGTAGAGGTCGGTGTCCGCCTCGGCGCCCGCGGGGCCCGGGTCTTGGCCCCCCACGAAGTAGAAGGTATCCCCGTCCTTGGCGATGACCGGGTCGCCCTCGCCGCCGGGCATGTTGGTGAGGTGTTCGAGCCGGTCGTGGATGTTGTTCAGGTCAATCTGTACGGCCGGCGTCTCGCCGTCTTCGTCGCCATTCTCCCCGTTTTCGTCCTCGTCTTCGAGCGCCTTCCAGTCGCGCTTGGTCTTCTCCCAGTCCTCCTCCTGGAGCCAGGTGTACCAGACGTCGGTGTCGCCACCGCTGCGATCGGAGACGAAGGCAAGCTTTGAGCCGTCCGGGCTCCACACCGGACTGCCATCGCTCCGGGGGTGCTGGCTTACGTTGACGGGGCCCACTGAGTCGTCGGCGGCGTGGATGAAGACGTCGGAATTGAAGTTGAGGTTGTTCTGGCTGTAGGCGAGCCACTCGCTGTCGGGGCTCCAGGCCACGTCCGTCGGGGCGTTCCAGCCCTTCGTCAGGACGGTCGTGTCCTGGAGTGCGCCGTCCGAGACGGGAGCCGTCACGAGCGCGCCCTCGCCATAGGATGTCATGGCGCCGCGGCGGAAGGCCACGTGCTCGTGGCTGGGCGCCATCGCCAGGACCCGCTCGTCTTCGGGCGTGTCGGTGAGGCGCTCCACCCGATGCTGAAGGGCGTCGTACAGGTCGCCGGGATGCTCGGGATCGTCCGATTCGAGCCGGTAGAGATCGTACTGGTTGCCGTTGCGGTCCGAGGAGAAAACGAGCGTCGAATCGTTCATCCACGCCACGCTGCGGTCCCGATACGCGTGCTCGGTGAGACGGGTGGTTCGGGGCTCCCCGGTCTCGTTCTGCATGAGGAAAATCTCGCCGCGGAGGACGAGCGCGAGCTGCTTGTTGTCCGGCGAGACGGCGTAGTCCTGCACGCCGTCGCTCATCTGCATCTTCTCGGTGGGGCTAAACCGGTAGTCGGCCGGGACGGTGACGTCGAGGGGCCGGGGCTCGCCCCCGTCCTCGATGACGTAGACATTCGTCTTTCGCTCGAACGCCATCACGCTCCCGTCGGCGCTAGCGCTAAGGCTCCGCACGCCGTCGTCCTCGAACGTCGTGACGGCCTCCGGCGCCCCGTCGGCGGCACCCTGGTCGGTGAGGCTCAGGCGGTGGACATTGTAGGTCCCGCTCTGTTCGCTGACGTAGAGAAGCGTCCGTGGACCGGTCCACACGGGATTGTGGTCGTTGCCCGCGTAGGTCGTGACCCGCGTGTAGGTATCGTTCTTCATATCATATACCCAGATGTCGCGGTCGGCAGGGCCCTCGTACCCCTTCTTGGTGACGTCGTTATAGCCCCGCTCGAAGGCGACGAAGCGGCCGTTGGGCGACATGCGGGGCGCGCTGCCCACGGCGTCGAGCAGCCGATCGGGCGTGCCGCCGTCGCCGTCGACCGCGTAGATTTCGTCCGACCACTCGGCCTGGGCGTAGGTGCGGTCCGTGTCGAAGAGGATGCGGCCGTCGGGCGTCCACCCGCCGATGGCGTCGTCCGTGGAGTGGTACGTGAGGCGGGTCGGCGTGCTGCCGGCCGCGTCCATCGCGTAGAGGTCGCTGTTGCCGTAACGATCACTCGTAAACGCAATCCGGGTGCCCTCGGGCCCCCAGCGCGGCTGTCCCTCGTACGCCTCGTGGATCGTGAGGCGCTCGGCCGTGGCGCCGTCCACGGGGACCGTCCAGAGGTCGCCCTGGTAGGACACTGCGATCCGGTTCCCGTCCGGGTGAACGGCGGGGTGGCGCATGAAGGGGTCGGTGTCCTGGGCGGCGGTGGGGGCGACGAAGAGGGGGAGGAGGAGAAGAGCGACACAGAGGCGAGTGTGCATGGGGGAGAGGGGGGCATTTCAACATGACGCGGTCGCTTCTACATAGAGGATCGCCTCGGGTTGCAGAGCGATGAGCGCGGGTGCCGGGAGCGTGGGGGTAGAGAGCGTAGGAGCAGAGAGCGCGAGGGTGGGGAGTGTGGAGAGAAGGCGTGTCGGAACGAGATCGGCTCATTTTGCCGGTCCTGACGAGCGTGCCTACAGGAGGGGGGAGGAGGGGGGACAGGGCGATTGTATGTTCAGCCTCCGTAAAATTGGTGGAGTCTCGGGAGCTCCGCTCCGCCTATCAGACTTCGCGTGCGGATTTGGGCGTACGGGCGCAGACGAGACCGCTGTGGAGCGACCGCCGGCTGGGGGACCTTCGCCGGATTCGATTGCTCGGAGAGCGATTCCAGGGCAATCGCATCTTCGCGACGGGGGCCTGTTCTCACTATTGTACCGGGGCAGAATCCCCGGTGCGCCCATTCCGAACGTGTTCGAGGACAGGCAGCTCCCACGCCCCCACGCCCCCGTGCTTTTGTGCATCTGCCCTGTGACCAGAGGCAGCTGAGCCTCCATCGCTAGATCGAGCTTTTGACATACGATCGCCCTGAGAGCGACCCAAATGCAGTTGCGTCTCTTCGACTACATGATTATTCTGCGTAAAGCAAAGGGACATTCCAGAGGTCGTTTCTGGCCCGCACCGCACGGATCTCTAATCGACCCCTCTTCCGGACGCATCCGTCCAGAAGTGGCTCGTTCGTTCCGAGATCGTCTGCTTCGTTGATCTGCCATTGCCCCATGCACAGCTCACTATCCCTCCTCGCAATCGTGGGCGTTCTTTCCGCTCTCGGGCTCTTTGCAGCCGCGTCCGCCCATGCCCAGGGGGCCTCGCCGGGCGACCTCGAGGCCCGCGCCGCCGAGCTCGTCGAGCAGATGACCCTTGAGGAAAAAGCGGCGTACGCCTCGGGCCAGGCCTTCTGGACGACCGAGCCGGTCGAGCGACTCGATATTCCGTCGATCTGGCTCGCCGACGGCCCCCACGGCCTCCGGCGCACGCGCAGTCCGGGGGACATGGGAATGGGGGGCAGCCGGCCGGCCACCTGCTTCCCCACGGCTGCGGGCCTCGCGGCGTCGTGGAACCTGGACCTCGTGCGGCGGATGGGCACTGCGCTGGGGCGGGAAGCGCAGGCCCAGGACGTGCAGGTGGTGCTCGGGCCCGGGGCCAACATTAAGCGCTCGCCCCTCGGCGGCCGCAACTTCGAATACTTCTCCGAGGATCCCCTCCTGTCGGGCCGCATGGCTGCCGCCTACGTCGAGGGCGTGCAGAGCGAAGGCGTCGGCGCGTCGCTGAAGCATTACGTGGCCAACAACCAGGAGCATCACCGCATGTCTACCAGCGCCGAGCTCGACGAGCGCACCCTGCGGGAGATCTACCTGCGGTCCTTCAAGATTCCGGTGACACAGGCGGATCCGTGGACCGTCATGGTGGCCTACAACCGTGTGAACGGCACCTTCGCCACCGAGCACGACACACTTCTTCACGTTCTCAACGAAGAGTGGGGCCACGAGGGAATTGCACTCTCGGACTGGGGGGCCGTGCGGGACCGCGTGGCGGCCGCGAAGGCGGGCCTGGACCTCGAGATGCCAGGGAATGACGGGCACGACCAGCAGCTCGTGGAAGCCGTGCAGTCGGGCGCCCTGTCCGAGTCGACGCTCGATCGCCGCGTCCGGGAACCCCTCGAGCTCGCCCTTCGCGGCGACCGCCTGCACCGCTCCGACGTCGAGTTCAGCGATGCCATGCAGGAGCGACACCATGAACTCGCCCGCGAGGCGGCCGCCGAGAGCTTCGTTCTGCTCAAGAATGAGGACAATTTTCTGCCCCTCGACGCGTCGGCGGACCGGCAGGTCGCCGTCATCGGCGCCTTCGCGAAAACGCCTCGCTACCAGGGGGCCGGCAGCTCGCGCGTGAACCCGACCCAGGTGTCCACCGCCTACGACGCCCTCGCGGACGCCCTGGGCAGTGACCAGATCACGTACACCGCCGGATACCCGCTCAATGAGGACGACGGCGACGCCGATTCCCTCCGGGCCGACGCGGTGGAGACGGCGCGCACAGCCGACGTCGCACTCGTGTTCGCGGGCCTTCCTCCTGCTTCCGAGACGGAAGGCTCCGACCGCACCACGCTCCGGATGCCCGAGTCCCACACCCGCCTGATCGAGGCGGTGGCCGAGGCCCAGCCGTCGACCGGCGTCGTGCTTTCGAATGGGTCGGCCGTCGCCATGCCGTGGCGCACGGCCCCGAAGGCCATCCTGGAAACGTGGCTCGCCGGGCAGGCCGGCGGACGGGCCAAGGCCGACGTGCTCCTCGGCCGCACCAATCCGTCCGGCAAGCTCGCCGCAACGTTCCCGAAGCAGCTCTCGGACACCCCGGCCTTCCTCAACTTTCCCGGCGAGGACCGGGAGGTGCGCTACGGCGAGCGCTTCTTCGTCGGCTATCGCTACTACGACGAGAAGGGCATTGAGCCGCTCTACCCGTTCGGCTACGGCCTGTCGTACACCACCTTCGAGGTGAGCGATCTCTCCCTCGACGCCGACGCGGCACAAAGTCGTGACGGCGTGACGGCCCGGGTCCGGGTCAGCAACACGGGGAACCGGCGCGGGCAGGAGGTGGTGCAGCTGTATCTCCACGACCCAGAGAGCCGCCTTCGTCGTCCCCCGCAGGCACTGCGCGGCTTCCGAAAGGTGGCCCTTGCCCCCGGCGAGACCCAGACAGTGCAGTTTGACCTCCGGGAGAAGGACTTCGCTGCCTGGGATGCCCGCCGGGGCCGATGGACCGTCGAGAGCGGGGCCTACGAGGTGCGCGCGGGCACCTCCTCGCGCAACCTTCCCCTGCGGCAGACGGTCATGATTGAAGGGCCGCCCGCGGATCAGGGACCGGTGCTCGACCGCTACTCGACCATCAACCAGTGGCTTCAAGACCCGCAGGGGCGACAGGTGATCCGGCCGCTGCTTCAGAAGATGCAGGCGGGCATGGGCGGCGGGGAGGGGAGCGAGCAGGCAGGCATGGAGGAAATCTTTGGGAGCCTCCCTCTCTCTACCCTCTCGTCGCTCAGTGGCGGGGCGCTCAGCGAGGCGATGATCGAACAGATGGTGCAGCAGGTCCGCTCGGCGTCCGAGAGGCCGAACACCGATTCGGGAGGTTCTCAAGAGTAGGGGCCTCCCCTGGTTCGACGAAGGCGCCTCTCCACTATTCTTTCGACAGGTACTAAAACAGGTACCAAAAGAGGAAGCCTCGCGAGCGTGGACCGGGGGCATCGCCCATGACCGCCGGACAGACGAGGGCTCCTCCGGGCCTCGTTGCTGAGCGGAGCTCTCTGGTGCGTCCCGGTCCGACGATGAAGAGGCAGGTCGGACGGCACGGGGACCACTAATTCATCGTTTCCAGGAACTCCTCGTTGTCGTCCGTGCCCCTCATCTTATCGAGGAGGAACTCCATGGCCTCGATCGGCTCCATGTCGGCCAGGATCTTGCGCATCACCCACACGCGCTTCAGCTGCGGCTTCGGCAGCAGGAGCTCTTCGCGGCGCGTGCCGGAGAGGATGAGGTCGATGGCGGGGTAGAGGCGCCGGTCGGCCATCTCGCGGTCCAGGACGAGCTCCATGTTGCCGGTGCCCTTAAACTCCTCGAAGATAACCTGGTCCATGCGGCTCCCCGTGTCGATGAGGGCCGTGCCGATGATGGTGAGGGAGCCTCCATCCTCCACGTTGCGGGCCCCGCCGAAGAATCGCTTCGGACCCCGCAGGGCTCCGGCCTCAATTCCGCCCGACAGTGTGCGGCCCTTCTCGGGCGTCACGGCGTTGTGGGCACGGGCGAGGCGCGTGATGGAGTCGAGCAGCACGCACACGTCCTGCCCCGACTCCACGAGCCGCCGCACCTTCAGGAGCACTGTGTCGGCCACGTCCACGTGACGCTCCGGATCCCTGTCGAAGGTGGAGGCCACGACCTCTCCGTCTACCGTGCGGTCCATGTCGGTCACCTCCTCCGGGCGCTCATCGATGAGGAGCACCAGGAGGTGGGTGTCGGGGTGGTTGGTGGTGATGCCTTTGGCAATCTTCTGGAGCAGCACCGTCTTGCCTGCCTTCGGAGGCGACACGATGAGGCCCCGCTGTCCCTTACCGATGGGGGCGAACAGGTCGAGAATGCGGGGGCCGTAACTGTCCGGCTCGACTTCGAGCGTGAACCGTTCCTGAGGGAAGACGGGCGTCAGGTACTCGAAATCGGGGCGCTCCGAAAGCGTTCGGAGCTCACTCGGGTCGCACCCGTTGATGGAGTCGACCTGAATCAGGGCGAAGAACTTTTCGCCCTCCTTGGGCGGCCGCACACGGCCCCGCACCGTATCGCCCTCTTGCAGGCCGAAGCGCTTGATCTGCGACGGCGAGACGTAAATGTCGTCCGGGCTCGACTGGTAGCTGTACTCGTCGGACCGGAGAAAGCCATATCCGTCCGGTAGGACTTCGAGCACACCGACCTTTTCGATCATGCCCCGGAGCTCCGTCTCGTCGGGGTCGTATCTCCGCATGTAGGCCGGTTTGCCGTGGTCCCGGTCCTCACCATCGGAGAGAGAGCGGTCGGAGGCCGGTTCCGCGCTGGCCTCGGACGGCTCGACCCCGTCCCCGGACGGAGTCGTCGAAAGCTCCTCCGCGTCTCCCGACGACGGTCGGGACTCTTCCTCGTCCGACGCGGCGCCTTCGGCCTGGGCTTCCAGGATGCGGTAAATGAGATCCTGCTTGCGGAGATCGGAATAGCCGGAGAGGTCGAGCTCGCGGGCAATCTCGCGGAGCTCCTCGAGCTTCTTCTCTTGCAACGTCGAAATCTTCATTGGGTCACTCACGGGTAGATGGGGGTCGCTCGGGGCCGATGCGAATCATCGGGGCATCCGAGACAGGGACAGAGGGCCACTCAGATCGGCGAAGGGGCGATTCAATCTCTCGCTTTTCCGCGACGGCACGATCGGCTCGTCAATGAGACCGGTGCGAGGTGCCGCTATGGGATATGGGAAAGCACTGTCAATGAATCGAGGGCGTCGAACCGATGACGTCGTTCACCATCGGTGTGTGGTGGGCGTGGCCTGTGCACTCGACCTTCGGGTTCGAATGAGGAGTAGAGGGCTCGTCCGTCCTGCTCGGAGATTCCGACCCGACTGAGATCGAACAGAAAACAAACTGAAGGCCAATCTTTCGTCTCGAAGAGACACGCAAAATGTGAATCGGGCGCCTTGCTACGGACTGCACGAGTGCTTGGTTCACATCTCGATGGCTTCGTCCGGAAGAGGGTTGGCCATTGGTCGAGAAGGGTGCTCCAGATTAGGGACGGGAAAGGAACTCTCGCAGTGCTGGGAGGCCAGTCAGGAGTCGCCCGACATGGGAGCTTCTCCCACATGCAACCATTCCCGCGTATCACGAGCCAATTTTTAAAGGGGAATCAGCACGTGACGTTACGACCGGACCGTCGATGTGTCTTATCTATTCCAATGCCGTTACGCACACCTCCTCTTCTCTGTCCTTTGCCCCATGACCTACCGCTGGACCCAGCGCTCGCTTGACGATCCCGAGGTCGTGTCGCGCCTGCAGCGCGGACTCAATGACCTCGCCCTGCCCCTTGCCCGCACACTCGCCCTGCGCGGGATTACGACTTTTGAAGAGGCAAAGCACTTCTTTCGGGCCGACCGGTCGGCCCTGCACGACCCCGAAGACATCCGGGACATGCCGGCGGCGGCCGATCGTCTTGCACAGGCCATCGATCGGGACGAGCGCGTGCTCGTGTATGGCGACTACGACGTGGACGGCACGGCGGCCACGGCCCTCCTCACCGATTTCTTGCGCGCCCGGGGGGTGGAGGCGTCCTTCTTCGTCCCGGACCGCTACGAGGACGGCTACGGCCTCTGCCAGCGGGGGCTGGATGCGGCGGCCGAGCAAGAGGCCGCCCTCGTCGTGGCGCTCGACTGCGGCATCACTGCCCACGAGGAGGCGACCTACGCCCAGGATCTGGGCCTTGACCTCATCATCGCGGACCACCACACCCCCAAGGACACCCTGCCCGACGCCTTGGCCGTGCTCGATCCGAAGCGGTCCGACGACGCGTATCCGTTCGAAGAGCTGTCGGGCTGTGGGCTGGCCTTCAAGCTCGTGCAGGCCACCCTCGCCCACCGGGGCGAGTCGCCCGACGCCGCGTTTGAGTATCTCGACCTCCTCGCCGTCTCCACCGCGAGCGACATCGTTCCGCTCCACGGCGAAAACCGGGTACTCATGGCGGAGGGCCTGCGGGCGCTTCAGCGCAGCACACGCCCGGGCATTCGGGCCCTCGCCGAGGCCGCCGATCTCGACCTGCAGGACGTAACCTCGACCGGCAACATTGTCTTCACCCTCGGCCCCCGCATCAACGCCGCGGGGCGCATGGACCACGCCTCCACGGCGGTCGACCTGTTGCTTGCCGAGGACTTCGGCGCCGCCGAGCCGCTGGCCGCCGAGCTTGAGCAGCTAAACCGCAAACGACGCAGCATCGACGACGCCATCGAAGCGGCGGCCATCGAACGGGCCGAGCGGCAGATCACGGCCCGCAGTCCCCACGCGCT